>DAISHL010000267.1:0-3659 GCA_036822555.1 Bacteroidota bacterium
GCACCATTCAGCTTTAGTTCAAATTCGTAATCTTTGCCGTCTACAATTGACTCAAATGCCTGTTCTGTGAATAAGGTATCCTTTTCAGGAAACACGAACATAGCCTTTGAAGTATAGATCTCTGCATACATAAATGGTTCCGTGAAAGAGGCCTTAGCCAGGAGCACCGGTTCAGTCTTGTCCTTTTCTGATGTGTCCTCTATGGCTGCCAGAGCTTCAATCGCGTCTAGTTTACCTGTTGGGATGTCCTCAGTTTTTGTTTCAGGAACATTACATCCGATAACGAGGAAAATTAATGCAATTATACTGAGTTTGTTCATGCTTATTTGCGTTTCAGAACCTTTTCAGCTGCAGCAATCACATCAGGAGTGTCTAATTTGTATTTTTTCATCAATTCATCAGGTGTGCCGCTTTCACCAAAGCTATCGTTCACTGCCACAAATTCCTGAGGGGCAGGACATTCCCTTGCCAATAGTTGAGCAACACTGTCTCCCAAACCTCCATTCATCTGATGTTCCTCTGCTGTTACAACACAGCCTGTCTTTTTAACAGATCTTAAAATAGCTTCTGTATCCAATGGCTTAATGGTGTGTATATTGATAAGATCAACGCTAACACCCTTTTTTTCCAGGGCATCTGCGGCCTCAATCGCTTTCCATACCAAATGTCCGGTAGCAATGATGGTTACATCTTTTCCTTCATGTAAATGAACGGCCTTACCAATTTCAAATTTCTGATCGGCAGGAGTAAAATTCCCAACTGAAGGTCTGCCAAATCGCAGATACACAGGGCCATGATGCTCGGCAATGGCAATGGTTGCTGCTTTAGTTTGATTGTAATCGCACGGATTGATCACTACCATGCCAGGCAGCATTTTCATCAATCCAATATCTTCCAGTATTTGATGTGTTGCTCCATCTTCACCCAAAGTAAGGCCGGCATGCGAAGCACAGATCTTTACGTTTTTGTGTGAGTAGGCAATGCTCTGTCTGATCTGGTCATAAACACGCCCAGTGCTAAAGTTTGCAAATGTGCCCGTGAAAGGGATTTTCCCGCCAATGGTCAAGCCAGCCGCTATCCCCATCATATTAGCCTCTGCAATACCTACCTGAAAGAATCGTTCCGGATGTGACTTTTGAAAGGCATCCATTTTCAATGAGCCTGTAAGGTCGGCACATAAGGCCACTACATTAGGGTTTGTTTGTCCTAACTGACTCAGACCCGCTCCAAAACCTGAACGTGTATCCTTCTTTTCTGTAAAACTGTATTTATTCAGTAACATATGGTATTAATATAATTGAATGTTTGTTGTTTGTCCGCTTTTAATTTCAAAGTTTCGTTCAATCGTGCGTGTTGTTTCGTAAACCGACTGGTACCTGAACACTACTTTGTATTTACCGGGTTGTAAATATAGGATTTCATTTAATAGTGTTGAGTTCAAGTTATAAACCCATTCCACACTTTTTCCATCATCTTTGTAAATGCTGCCATAACCTGTACTGAGTTTTCTGGCATACATGATGCCACTGGTTGGAACCTTAATGGTGTTTGTTGTGCCCTGTTTTATTTCTACAGCATTTAATTTGATGCGCGGCAAGGTAAGTACTTCAAGGTCGTATTTGCCAACGATCAGTTTTTCTGTTTTTCCGAACTCTTGTGTAATCAGTGTTTTCATGTCATTGTTCTTCCTAACAACTGTTACCGGAAAATTCTTAACAGGCGGACCTTCTAACTCAAGTTTTAATAAGCCTTGCGGTGCATCCACCGGTATGGTATTGTGTTTGCCTTTTACAATGGTGATATTCTTTTTTTCAACCGGTGGTATGGTGTGAACCACCAGATCATATTTGAATTCAGGATCAACAACTAAGGTGTCGGGTTTTCCTTTGGAGTTGATGGTATGCAAATAATTGTATTTGATATTATTTGTGCCGGCTTCATAGAAAGTCATATTTACATCGGTCTCAGTTGGCTTTTTTGTAATGTCAAGTAGATCTACTTCAATGGTAGTTTGCGACAGAGACTCAGTGAGAACCAATTTCAGCACGTCCTTAAAATTCAATTCATTACTTACATCGTAGAATTTTCCCATGCAGGCAAACACATCGGCAAATTTCACATCCAATCCAACTCCTATCACAAAAGGTTTCAGAAAGATCCCTTTTTTCTGCAACTCTATTGATACTTCGCAAGGGTTACCACCACACTCTTCAATACCATCGGTAATGAGAATCACAATATTCCTGCAATTGCTGCAGGGTGTAAAATCATCAACGCATTGCCCTAAACTATATGCAATAGGAGTGGTGCCCATTGGTTCGAGTTTAAGTATGCGTTGTTTTATTTTAAGATAATTGGTTTTTACGGGCGCAAAGGGCACTTCAAGTTTACTGTCCTTGCAGTTTCTTTCGGGTTTAAAAAAGGTGGTGTGTCCGTAACATCTCAATGCAATTTCAAGATCTGGGGTATTCTTTAAACTATCAAGAAATTCACCCATCACCTTCTTTGCAACATCTATCTTCACGTTACTGCTCCAAGGAGCATACATGCTGTAGCTGTCATCGAAAATGAAAAGGATGCGGTTGGTTGTTTGTGAACGAAGAGTGACGAATGACGAAACGAGAATTAGACTGAGTACAAAATATATGGTTTTATGTCTCAAGTTATACGTCGTTCGAACTTCTAAAATCGTACTTGTTTTTAATAATCACCAACGGTTTCAGGCAACTGTGCCAAGGCCTTTTGCAACTGTTCGTCATTTGGTGCAGAACCGTGCCATTTGTGAGTGCCCATCATGTAATCTACTCCCATGCCCATTTCTGTACGCATCAGAATGATCACAGGCTTTCCTTTGCCTAAGAATGTTTTTGCATGATTCAATCCCTTGATCACCTCTTCAATATCGTTGCCATTATTGATCTCTAAGGTTGTCCAGCCAAAAGCTTCGAATTTTGCTTTCAAGTTCCCTAACGATAGAACATTGTCAACATCGCCATCAATTTGTCTTCCGTTGTAATCAACTGTGGCTATGTAATTGTCAACTTTGTTTGCAGCTGCGTACAATGCAGCTTCCCAGATCTGACCTTCCTGCAATTCTCCGTCGCCATGCAATGAATAAACGATCGCTTTATCATTGTTCAGTTTTTTTGCAAGAGCAGCGCCAATAGCCACACTCATGCCTTGTCCCAATGAACCGCTTGCAATGCGCACTCCGGGCAATCCTTCGTGTGTTGTAGGATGGCCTTGTAATCTTGTATTGAGTTTTCTGAAGGTGTTTAACTCTTTCACAGGAAAAAATCCGGAACGTGACAGAACGCTGTAGTACACCGGACTGATATGCCCGTTACTTAAGAAGAACAGATCTTCATTCTTTCCATCCATGGTAAAATTTGAAGGGTCATAGGTCATTACCGATCTGTAAAGCGCTACAAAATACTCCACACAGCCAAGGGATCCTCCGGGGTGCCCGGAATTTACGGCATGTACCATTCTTACTATATCACGTCTTACCTGAGTACACAAATATTTTAGTTCAGAAATATTGCTCATTTTTATAAAATAACGGTAAAATTAGCATAAAGTAACGCGCTCAAGGAGGTTTGTTAAAAACAAAAATTAATGTTGAAAACTACATACGGAACGGGCTTCATATTCCTATC
>DAISHL010000268.1:0-3634 GCA_036822555.1 Bacteroidota bacterium
ATAGAAGAGGGTTTCCCAAATTCGTCACGCATAACCGGGATCATGGTTTCCAATACAGCCTCATCAAGTTTGGTTGTTGCGGCATTATCCAAATAAACCTTCATTTGTTTGAGTTTAATGGGCAAAAGTACCCAAATTAATTAGTTCTTAATAATTTCTTTGATATCGCTAATGATCTTTTTTGCCAGATTATCTGCAGTGGTCATGCTTTCGCTTTCACTGTAAATCCTGATGATAGGTTCTGTGTTGCTTTTACGCAAGTGAACCCATTCATTCACAAATTCGATCTTCACACCGTCAACGGAATTGATCGGTTGTTTGCTATACTTTAACTTAATGTATTCCAGTATTTTATCAACATCTATCTCAGGTGTTAGTTCAATTTTATTCTTTGAGATGTAATAATTCGGATATGTTTTTCTGAGCATGGAAGTGCTTTTACCAAACTTAGCTAAATGAGTTAAAAAGATGGCAATTCCAACCAATGCGTCTCTTCCATAATGCAACTCTGGTAATATTACTCCTCCGTTGCCTTCGCCACCAATAACTGCCTTTGTTTCCTTCATCATCTTCACCACGTTCACCTCTCCCACAGCACTGGCCGAGTATTTTCCGCCATTGGCCTCTGTAACGTCTCTTAATGCTTTGGTACTTGAGAGATTGCTCACGGTATTTCCGTTCTTGTGGTGTTTAAGTACATAGTCCGATACAGCAACCAATGTGTACTCTTCACCAAACATCTCACCATCTTCACACACCAGAGCTAGGCGATCCACATCAGGATCAACGCTTATCCCAAGATTTGCCTTAAGTTTAACAATGGTTTTACTCAGATCGGTCAAATGTTCCGGCAAGGGTTCCGGATTGTGGGCAAAATTTCCGTTTACCTCTTCATTGATCACGTGGATCTGATCTACCCCCAAAGCTTTTAATAATGCAGGTACTGCTGTAGCACCTGTTGAATTCACAGGATCAACCACTACTACAAAATTCTTTTCTTTGATAGCCTGTAAATCCACATATGGCAACTGAAGTATCTTATCAATATGCAAGCCCAGCAAGGTGTCGTTTTGAGAATAACTGCCTAAAGCATTTACCTCGGCATAAGAAAAGTCCTCGCTTTCTGCAAGTACTAGTATTCTTTTCCCATCTTCTTCACTAATAAACTCTCCCTTGTGATTCAGCAGTTTTAAAGCATTCCATTGTTTTGGGTTGTGGCTCGCCGTTAAAATGATGCCTCCATGCGCATTCAGCTCGGTTACACCAACCTCAATGGTAGGCGTTGTGCTTTAACCGGCATCGATCTCGTTAATACCCATGCCCATCAATGTGCCTGAAACAATTTGGGTGACCATTTGGCCACTCATTCTGGCATCTCTGCCTATCAAAACTTTAAGTTCCTTTTCATTTGCATTGTTTTCCTTTAACCATTTGGCGTAAGCCGAACTAAATTTAACAATGTCCAATGGGCTTAATCCATCTCCGGGAACCCCGCCAATGGTGCCCCTGATACCTGAAATACTTTTAATTAAAGTCACGTTTAAAAAATTTGATTACAAAGATATATTCCTTATCAATTTTGAAACGATTTAAAGGGTTTAGTTATCAAACGCTTTTCTAACAGGTCTTTGATCTAATATATAACAATTGTGCTTTTAAATGCACTTATTTTTTTATAACTTTATAAGGAATTAATTGTTATTCAGGTATGAAAAGATCGATTGCTATAATTGCCTTGTTTGCACTATTATATTCTTGCAAGAAAGATACAGGAACAACTCCTACGCCAACAACGACTCCGGCTGAAGATAGAGGCACCGTAAAGGTTACCTTTAATCATGTAGTGGATAATGATCCTTTTGCTTACGGCACCAACTACAAGAATGCATTTGGTGACACCTTTGCTGTGAATAAATTCCAATATTACATCAGTAACATCAAGCTTACCAAGTCTGATAACTCAGTTTATTCAGAACCAGAGAGTTATCACTTGATACATAAAGATAATCTTTTGAGCAATAACAACTTTGTGATCAGTAATATTCCTGCTGGAACGTATAAAAGCATTACGTATGTGATAGGTGTTGACAGCATTAAAAATGTGACGGGTGCTCAGGAAAATGACCTTAGTCCATCCTATGGAATGTTTTGGAATTGGTTCACAGGATACATTATGCTGAAATTAGAGGGTACTTCACCGCAATCAGGCAGTATGGATAAAACAATAACTTTTCATATCGGAGGATATGGCGGCGCTAACAATGTGCTTAGAACACTTACGATTAACTTTGCAGAAGATCTTGTGATCTCAAAAAGTAAAAATCCACAACTTAAATTAAAGACCAATGTCAATGAATTGTTTAAGAATGGAAATACCGTAGACTTTAGTACCGATTACTTTATAATGGCAGCAGGATTAAGAGCAAATTCTTTTGCTGATAATTATAAGGACATGACCACCTTTGAAGATATCATCCCATAATGAAAAGAGTCTTTGTCATAGTAGCATTAGCTTCATTGATCTCACAATCCTGCAAGGTTGATCCAAAGATCAATAAAGTTTTACCTTCCAATGATCTCAAAGAAGTGATCCCTGCCGGATGGCCAACACCTGTTTACCGGTTTGGCAATAATGCCGTTAATGAAAAGGTGTTCGTTTTGGGACGTGCCTTATTCTATGATCCCATCTTGTCTAAGGACAATACCATTTCTTGCGGAACCTGCCATCAGCAATTTGCTGCTTTTGCCAATGCCGACCATCCAGTGAGTCATGGCATTCACGATCTGGTTGGTACCAGAAATGCCCCTGCCTTGTTTAACATGACCTGGCATCCTAGTTTTATGCACGATGGGGGAATCAACCATATAGAAGTACAGCCAATTGGACCTATTGAGAATCCTATTGAAATGGACCTTAAGTTTGCTGATGCCCTGAACAAACTGAGAGGAAGTGCCAAATATGTTGCCATGTTCAAAGATGCTTTTGGTACCGAAGAGATCACAGATGCAAGATTCCTGAAAGCAATGACCCAGTTCCAAGGCTTGCTGTATTCTTACAACAGTAAATTCGACCTTTGGAAAAGAGGAGAAGGTGATGTTCACTTAAGCGAAGCTGAGTTGAGAGGCTATGATCTTTTCAAGCAAAAATGCAACACTTGCCATACAGAACCTCTATTCTCTGATTTTTCATACAGAAGTAATGGACTTACACCACATACTTTTTATAAAGACAGTGGGCGTTACCGCATTACGCAATTGCCATCGGATATTTATAAATTCAAAGTGCCATCGTTAAGAAATATAACATTAACTTATCCATACATGCATGATGGCCGGTATACTTCATTACAACAGTGTTTAGACCATTATACAAATAACGTGCTGAATCCCACCAATCTTGACCCTTTATTGCAGCCAAACGGCATTGCCATGACCAGTCAGGAGAAGAGTGACATCATCGAGTTCCTGAAAACTCTTACAGATTACCAATTTATTAATGACAAACGCTTCGCTGATCCGGGGCAATGATTTCCATGAAAAAAAGCATCACATTATTTGTATTGATACTGTTATTAGCCTCGTGTAAAAAGAATCAATTGGGAGGCAATGCCACCATTGAAGGAACTGTAAAGCA
>DAISHL010000269.1:0-3620 GCA_036822555.1 Bacteroidota bacterium
TCTACCACCTCAAGGGTTATCCCGGTGATGTATTCATCCCAAGCAGAAAAACTTGCTCCTATCTTTCCTGAAATTTTTGCTTTGCCACCTGTGAATGCGCTATGTTTCTTGCTGTCTAGCCATGCATTATAAAGATCTATGGCCTTTACCGGAAAGGTAACCGATATGTTTATCTAACACAAAATAATAAAAACGCTAATATAAAAAATCCCGGGGAATTTACCGGGATCTTTTCAAAATTAGTGGCCTCCGCCATCATGCTCACCATCAGCCAAAGGAACTGTTTGTGGCACAAAATCTTTTTCCTGACCAGGCTTACTGTAATCGTATGCCCAACGGTGAACCTCAGGTATAGCTCCAGGCCAGTTACCATGAATGTTAGCCATTGGTGTGGTCCACTCAAGAGTATTTGCATTCCAAGGGTTTTGAGGAGATTTCTCACCGCGGAACATGCTAAAGAAGAAATTGAAGATGAATATTCCTTGAGCTAATGCACCAATAATTGCAGAAATGGTTACAACCTCATTTACATCTACCAAGTTGTCAAACATTGGGAAATTGCTATTGGTATAATAACGGCGAGGTACACCAGCCAATCCTAAGAAGTGCATTGGGAAGAATACACCGTATGCACTAACCAATGTTAACCAGAAATGTACATACCCTAGTTTCTTGTTCATCATTCTTAAGAACAATTTAGGGAACCAATGGTAAACGCCAGCGAACATACCGAAGATCGCTGAAAGACCCATTACAATGTGGAAGTGGGCAACAACGAAATATGTATCGTGTACATTGATATCCAAAGTTGAGTCAGCAAGGATGATACCAGTTACACCACCTGTGATGAATGAAGAAACCAATCCGATAGAGAACAACATTGCAGGAGTGTACTGCAAGTTACCTTTCCAGATAGTTGTAATATAGTTAAATGCTTTAACAGCAGAAGGGATTGCGATCAATAATGTAGTGAACACGAATACTGAACCTAAGAATGGATTCATACCGGTCATATACATGTGGTGACCCCAAACGATAAATGAAAGGAATCCGATGGCTAACATTGAACCGATCATCGCACGGTATCCGAAGATTGGCTTACGTGAATTGGTAGCGATGATCTCAGAAGTAATACCTAAAGCAGGTAATAACACGATGTATACCTCAGGGTGACCTAAGAACCAGAATAAGTGTTCAAACAAGATTGGGCTACCACCAACGTTATCCAATGGACGACCGCCAATATAGATATCAGACAAGTAGAATGAAGTACCAAATCCTCTATCCATGATCAATAACAACACACAAGATACCAATACAGGGAATGATAACACACCAAGAACAGCGGTGATCAAGAATGCCCAGATAGTTAATGGCAAGCGTGTCATTTTCATTCCTTTTGTACGAAGATTTACAATGGTAACGATGTAGTTCAAACTACCTAACAATGATGAAACAACGAACAAGGTCATTGAGATCAACCAAAGCGTCATACCTAATTTAGAACCTGGCATAGCTTCCGGTACTGCAGACAATGGAGGGTAAATAGTCCAACCACCTGAAGCCGGTCCGTCATCAATAAAACAAGAAGCTAACATGATCACACTGGAAATAAAGAAGAACCAATATGACAACATGTTCAGGAAGCCAGAAGCCATATCGCGAGCTCCGATCTGATAAGGGATCAAAAGGTTAGAGAAAGTACCACTCAATCCACCTGTTAGAACGAAGAATACCATGATGGTACCGTGGATGGTAACTAAAGCAAGGTACATGTTCGGATCAAGAATGCCGTCTTTACCCCACTTATCACCTAATATTGCATTTATGAAAGCAAACTTTTCACCAGGCCAAGCTAACTGCAAACGGAAGATGATCGACATGGTCATGGCCACAACAGCCATAACTACCGCAGTTATCAAGAATTGGCGCGAGATCATCTTGTGATCCATACTAAAGATGTACTTGCTCACAAAACTTTCTTCATGTTCATCATCATGATGATGAACATGATCATGGTGAACTAAGTGTTCTTTTTCAAGTGCAGAATTTGATACAGAAGCCATTTTATTGCGTATTATTTAGTTTATAATTATTTACTTGCTACAGTTTTTACCGCTTTTTGTTTAGCCAACCAAGCATTGTAGTCTGCTTCGCTCTCAACAATAATGGTCATTTGCATATTGTAGTGAGAAGCTCCGCAAATCTTGTTACATAATAATGTATAATCGAATTCAACAGGTTCAGCACCGTTCTTAGCACGTTGCTGGTTGATTCCTGCCATTAATTGCTTTACATACGGATCATTACGCATTTCAGCAGTTGTTTTTGTTGGCTTGAATTTAAATGTGGTAACCATACCAGGCACACAGTTCATTTGTGCACGGAAGTGAGGCATATACGCACTGTGAATTACATCTCTTGAACGGAATTCAAATACGATCTCTTTTCCAACTGGGATATGAAATTCATTTTTAACCAAAAGATCATCAAATCCAAAAGTATCAGCTGTATCTAAACCAACAGAGTTGCTTCCTGAGATCTGACGGTAATCAGTTGAACCTAATTTTCCATCTTTTCCAGGGTAACGTGCTGTCCAGTCGAATTGCTTAGCATACAATTCAACCAATACCTTATTCGGATCCTCAGATTCAGCAGTGATCTCATTCCAGTATTTCAAACCGAAGATGATGATAAACGCCAAAGCCGAAGCAGGAATAATGGTCCAAGCCATCTCTAATTTGTTGTTGTGAGGAAAATACACAGCCTTTGCATTTGCATGTCCGCGGTACTTGTATGCAAACCAGAACAAGAATGCATTGGTTACCAGGAACACGAAAGTGATCAAATAAATATTCGCATCCCACAAGGTGTCAAATTTTTCACCATGTTCAGAAGAAGCAGGAGGTAAAGCATTGTCATTCCAACGCATTACTTGCCAGAAGAAAAAGCCAAAGAACATTACCATGAATAGTAACATTGCCTTACCCATTCTGTCGTTATCAGCGTCAGAAACTTCCCATTCCTTTGTTTTCTTTAAGCCTCTGCTTAACTCAATAATTCTTAATAATTGATGTCCGGCAATTATTAATAAAACGATGGCTAATAGAACTAATAGTTTCATTGTCTCTTATTTTAATTTTTTTATTCTTTACTTGATCTAATTAGGTTGTATGATGTAAACTCTCGTCCAAATAAGGATGATTTTTCACCCTCAATGGCACCTTTGCAAGTGCGTTCAACACAACAAAGATGAATAAACCTAAGAAGAAGAAGAAAGTTCCAAATTCCATCCAGCTTAAACCTGTCCAGGCATGACCAACAGTTCCAGGCAATACGATCATGATCACATCTAAATAGTGACCAATAAAGATGATCGTACCAACGAACATCAAGAAGAAGAAATTACGCTTGCTATCACGGCTCATCAACATGATCATAGGGAAAGCGAAATTAACGAACAATACTGTCCACATTAATGCTTTATAACTTTCCCAACGTGTTTGGAAATAAATAACCTCTTCAGGTATATCTGAATACCAGATCAACATGAATTGAGTAATATTAAGGTATGTCCATAAGAAAGAGATCGCGAACATCCATTTACCCATATCGTGAAC
>DAISHL010000270.1:0-3615 GCA_036822555.1 Bacteroidota bacterium
CAAGATTGTCTGATAAAGTTTTTGCATTACCAACTTTGTAGCTTATTTGACCTTGAATAGAAACAGTTTGATAATCGTTGGTTGTTTCGTTGAAAATAAACGGCAGATCATTACTGCCCATAGGTATGGCCACTATTGAACTGTTTGGTACAAAATAAAAGAAGGACAAACCTCTTCCCTCTTTCACAATTCTGCCATTTTTATAATGGAGAATGTAGGTCATCGAATCAAATTTTATGTGTTTTATACCAAACATAATTTTCTAGTTTATATTAATGGAGCGGTTTACTTGATCTTCGTCTTGAAAGTCTTATCGATCAGCTTCCAGTCTATTTTATCAACAAAAAGCTTGATAGATTCCGGATGACCAGTCAATTCAATGATCACATGATCGAGACGGGACCAGGATGTGTTTTCTTTATTCGGATAGGTTGTCATTCTGTACTCATCAACACCATCAGTCATGCCTTTTGTAAAGTCAACATCTTTAACTGCTCCAATGATCACATAAATGGTATTCTTCTGGAAACGCATGTCTGTTGCATCCTGATCGGTCACATCATGGCTCTTGAACCAAATGGAATCATTGCGCTGATACACCTTGTATGGTGTTTTTAATTTGATGGGCCAGTTAAGTTCACTGAATGCTGAGATGGAAGTAGTTTTATAAAGGTTGTTGATGTGGATAATTACAGACAGACGAGGCGAGTTGTTCTCATAATTCTGAACCTTGGTGATGTATTCTCTTGAATTGGCAACATTTCCGGCAGGTTGAAAGAGACTATCGTTCTTGTTCAGGAAATATTGGTACAAAGGATGCCCTTTTGCGGGTTGAAAGATATTGTTCAGTACAAATCGATTGGGATAGTTCTTTTCGTCCTCACTCTTTTTCCTACACATACCATTGGGATAAGATTCACCATAACTCCATTCGAATTTGCGCTTCCAGGCAGGACTATTGATCCAACCGGTATTTACCCCATTGACGATCCCTTCATTCACTGCCTTGTAATACGGAAATTCCTTACCGGCCATGGGTCTCACAACCTCACCTTCCACACTGTAGTAATTCAAAGGAAATCCTTCAGCGCTTTTTCCGGTTTCAACCGGAGTAAGGTCTGTAAATTCTGCGTTCTTGAGGGCCTGTCCATACCCCCGAAGATTTAATACTAACAAACAAATACTAATATATCTGATCATACCATGCGTTTTATCGCATTATAAAAATAAAACTTTTATAATTCCTAATTGGTATAGTTATCAGCACATCAATACAAAATTGTTGGTAAAATCACTTATTACGTGTTTTATATCTTAAAAAATTCATGATTATACTTAACTCTTCCTCCGTAACCAGCGAATCGGGTAAATTGCTCTCATGTTTTGCATTTGCAATTCTCAATTCATAGCCCTTTAACTGAGACTCTTTAAAGTCAGGCACAAGTACCTTTCTTTTTTCGGTATAATTATGACAACGGGCACAATTTTGATCCCAAAGGATCTTTCCCCGTTCACACTGCGCTTTGTATTGCTCTTTTACATGAGGTAGCATTTCTTTTGGGAAATCGTAGCTTACTTCGTATCTGGCTTTGCAGGCAAGTAATGTTACACCTCCAATGAGAATTAAGGTCTTTTTCATTTTATTATTAGTATTCACCATTTACTTTTCTTGTGTTCAGTTCTTTCTTTTTTGAAACCGGTAATTGAGACGGACTTGGTTCAAAAGGAATACTTTCTGTTAAAGATTCCAGAAATTTTTTCAGGTAATATTTGTCTGATTCCGTTAACTTGAGAGAGTCTGACGACAAGGTTTGATTATCGATCTTCAATCCTCTTCCGGCTCCTCCTCCTCCATTGTAAAACTCCAATACCTCATCCATGGTTTTAAAAACACCATTGTGCATGTATGGCATTGTCTTCATGCTATTGCGCAAAGTACCGGTCCTGAAAGCACGCAACGTTTCCTTTGCAGGATTTACTTCATACCTGCCTCTGTCAGCTGATAAGGAAGTGTAGTTTACATCTGCCGGAACCCCTAATACTTCAAACTCTGATCCAACATAGGTTGGCTTCACGCCATTGAATTGTGGCACAAAATGACATGTAGCACATTGAGCTTTGCTCATGAATATGTTAAACCCTTTTTTTACGTCCTCTGACACTTGTGCTTTATTGTTCATGGCCATATCAAATGGCGAGTAATAGAAACTGAACTTCGAGTAATAATGAGTTAATACTGAAGCAATATGTTCCATAGTTAATTCCTTTTCCTGTGGAGTGTATTTTAAGAGTTTTTCAAAAGCTTTGGCATACTCAGAGACACTTTTTACTTTATTTAAAACTTCTTCAGAGTTTGCACCCATTTCAATTGGGCTTGCGATCACCGCTTTGGCTTGATTTTGTAAACTGATATGAAAACCATCGTGCATGAGTAAGTGATTGTAATTTGAATTCAAAAGAGATGGAGTGTTTCTTTGGAGTGTTTCTGATCTGTTATATTGCATCGCACTTCTTACGGTTGTGTCCGTAAAAAAATGTAATGGTATGTGGCAGGACGAACAGCTTCTCAAATTGTTACCCGAGAGGATTGGATCATAGAATAAATTCTTGCCAAGATTCTCCATTACAGCAAGAGCTTCTGCATCCTGAACACGTGAAAAAACACCTTTGGTATTTTGGCCATGGTACAAAAATTTACTGAAAATTGAATTCACCTGTTTGCTTAAGGTATAATCGTTGTAACTTCTGCTAACAACCTTGTAATCGTTGATCATTTTCTGATTTAAAGCAAATAATGGATTGACATGATCCTTAATGATGGTGAAGTGATAGAACTTCTCCAAGTCATCAGTCTGAATTTACACAAAACTGATGAGCTGATCGTACGCTTTTAAATAGTCGGAAGTTATTGCGTATGCCGGAAAATACCCATTGAATTCCGAATATAATGTTCTTGTATCCATCAACATCTGTTGTAATTCTGTGCGGATATTATTAGTATTTGGACACTCGAACCCTGTAGTATAAATAGCTGCAAGATTGAGCAAATGCAAACGATTACACAAGAAGAAATGATCCGGAGTGCTCAAATGCCTGGTGATACTATCAGCATTGAACACCTGAAATGCAGATAAACTCACATCCAGCATCTTTAGCAGCGTATCTGCATTCACATCAGTTTCCTCAAGGTATAATTCTAACAATGTAAGTCCAGAACCTTCCCTTTTGTATGGTTTCTCAAATTTTTCAAAGACCTCTGTTTCCCACTCCACAGGCAATGGACCATTTAAAAGTTTATACGTCACCGGCTCAAGATATCTTAACCAAATATCCAATGCTTTGAGTTGAGTTCTGCAATAAGCGATCTCTGAAGAAATTTTGTTTCGTCCTGATTCTGATCTTGGATCGACCTGAGTGATGGTTGATCTTATCTTTGTAAAAGAATTATTCAGTTCTTTTAGCCTTTGTTTGTAATAGTTCTTGTAACCATCATTGTTATTCTGTTGTGTAAACGATAAAAGACAAAGTGCAATTACAATGCCTGCGAATACAAAAAAAAAATTTCTCATTGTAAAATAAGTATAGAATCAAATTAAAAATGTTTTCCAATAATTA
>DAISHL010000271.1:0-3614 GCA_036822555.1 Bacteroidota bacterium
TTGGAGACAGGCCTTTTGAGCAAAAAGTAGACAATCCTGATTATTGTTATTTTGAAAATGGAAAGTACACAGTAAAACTTACCATTACCGATGCAAATAACTGTAAATTCACTACTACAGCCCCAAATTACATTCATGTGTTGGAAAAACCCAAACCTTCGTTCATTACAAAACCTGAGATCTTAACTGATGACATCGGTGAAGGAGAACTTGTGAATACCACGCTGAACGGTTCGTCGTATCAATGGTTTGTTGATGATGAATACATTTCCTCTTCAACCAATATAAGTGTTCAATGCAATGACACCGTTTGCTATGTGATTAAGCTCATTGCCGGTAACGCTAATGGCTGTATTGATTCGCTTTTAAAAAAGATCTGCGTGAAACCGGGATTTAATTTTTATATGCCAAATTGTTTCGTGCCAAATGGCGATGGATTGAATGATATACTTATTCCTTACGGCACTTCATGGGTTTCTGAGAATTATTCTTTCAGGATCTATAATCGTTGGGGCCAATTGCTATTTAAAACAAATGATATTACCGTTGGCTGGGACGGTAAAGAAAAGGGAAGTGTTTGCCCGAATGATACCTATTACTACATTATTGATGTTACCGATTATTACGGGAAGGAACATCAATACAAAGGACACATTACCCTGTTAAGATAAAATGTGAACTGCTGTTTGTTTTTAAGACAGTATTTATATAACTTTGTTTATACTTGTTCTAAATAATGAAACTTACCTCAGTACTTGTAGCAGATAAGAATTTTTTAACCAGAATTGGTTTGGAATTGCTTGTTGGTGAGCTTAAGGGCTTTGATCTTGTGCCAAGTGTATGCGGTGATAAACAAGACCTCATCAGCCAGATCTCCTTATCAAAACCTGACCTGGTATTGCTCGATTTTGCGTCTTTAGGAATGAGTATTTCCGATCTGAATACATTAACTTCCACATACAAAAAGATACGATTCATCGCCTTTAGTCCACTTTTGAATAAGAATGAATTGAACTCGGTACTTAAATGTAAGATCCATGGTTTTTTGCTGAAGGATTGTGAAAAAGCGGAGATCATGGAAGCGATCAATGCTGCCATTAAGAGTGAAAAATTTGTGTGTGGTAAGATCGTTTCCTTACTTACAACCGAAAAGGAGATCAACAGCAACAATGCATACATCAAGACCTTGAAATGTGATGGATTAACTGTTACAGAAAGGGAAATTGAGATCATAGTAGAGATCGCTTTAGGACTATCCAACAAACAAATTGCAGATAAGCTTCATTTAAGCACGCATACAGTGAACACACACCGCAAGAACATTATGCTAAAATTGGGCGTAAACAATACTGCCGGCATCGTAATGTTCGCTGTAAAAAATCAGTTGCTGCAGACCAATTTTGAGATGTAATTTATTAATTTGATTATCAATTAATTACCTCTTAAACCACTTCATTTCCCATTAAACTTTGTATCTTTAGGGCTTTAAAATTATAACATGACTTATTTAGATTTTGAGAAGCCGATCCAGGAACTGGAAGTTGAATTAAATAAGCTGAAAGAGGTTGCCGAAAAAAGTAAGGTAGACCTAAGCGATAAGATCAAGGAACTTGAAGGGCATATACAAAATAAGATCAAAGAAATTTACAGCAACCTCAATGCCTGGCAAAAGGTACAGGTGAGCCGTCACCCTGAAAGACCATATACACTGGAGTATATAGACAATGTAACCAACAAATCATTCATTGAATTGCATGGCGACAGAACTGTGGCCGACGATAAAGCCATGGTTGGCGGGTTCGGAGAAATTGATGGAGAAACCGTGATGTTCATTGGCCAGCAAAAAGGGATCAACACCAAAATGCGTCAGATCCGTCGTTTTGGAATGGCCAATCCTGAAGGGTATCGTAAGGCCCTTCGATTGATGAAACTTGCTGAAAAATTCAACAAACCTATTGTTACCTTTATTGATACTCCTGGTGCCTATCCTGGCTTGGAAGCTGAAGAAAGAGGTCAGGGAGAGGCTATTGCAAAGAATCTGCTTGAAATGGTACAATTAAAGGTTCCTGTGATCTGTATCATCATTGGCGAAGGCGCAAGTGGTGGGGCTTTAGGAATTGGTATAGGAGATAAAGTGCTTATGCTAGAGAATACCTGGTACTCTGTGATCTCTCCGGAATCTTGTTCGTCGATCTTATGGAGAAGCTGGAATTTCAAAGAACAAGCTGCTGAAGCCCTAAAACTTACTGCCACCGACATGAATAAGAATGGATTGATCGATGGAATCATAAATGAACCTATTGGCGGTGCACACAGGAACAAGGAAGAAATGTTTGTGACCATCAAATCTGAGATCAAACGTTACCTGGCAGAACTTAAAAAGATAGACCCTGAAACACGTATCAATCAGAGAATTGAAAAATTTGCGTCCATGGGCGTTGTACACGAATTAGAAGACTAAATATCAAATAACAAATAAAACAGAAGAAACATGGCAGACACAGGCGACATTGGCGTAGGCTCAGTAATCAGATTCAATGGTGAATTGGTACAGATCATGGAATACCAACACCGTACTCCGGGTAACTTACGCGCTTTCTATCAAGCTAAAATGCGTAACCTTAAAACAGGAAAACAAACTGAAAACCGTTTCAGAAGCGGTGAATTAGTTGATATAGTTCGTGTTGAATACAAAATGATGCAATACATTTATGCAGAAGGTGATTTTGCAGTGGTAATGGACAACGAAACATACGAGCAGGTGCACATTCCTATGCTTATGTTCGGTGACTCAGCAAAATTCCTGAAAGAAGGTATGGAAGTGAAAGTTGTGTTTGAAGAAGGAGAAACACCAATCCTGGCTGAGGCTCCAACCTTTATTGAAGCTCAGATCACTTATGCAGAACCTGGTGTAAAAGGTGATACAGCCACAAACACATTAAAGCCTGCGAAAATAGATACAGGAACAGAGGTTATGGTTCCTTTATTCGTTAACGAAGGAGATTGGGTGAAAGTAGATACCAGAACCGGAAGTTACGTAGAGCGTATCAAGAAATAATAGTTTAAAACAATAAAAGCCCCGATCATCGGGGCTTTTTACTTTCATAGATCTTCGGATCTCGATCAATCGATCACCAATTTGCTGCTCTGTATCATTTTGCCTTGAACCAAACTTAAACAATAGATCCCCTTAGGCAGTGTACTCACATCTAAAATAGTCTTCTCACTCAGACAATCTTTTTGCAATACCACCTGCCCTAGCATATTTGTAACTTGCAAAATCATCTCTTTACTTACATTTTCTATGTCCAGTGTTAGTTTATCTTTCGCCGGATTCGGATAAATCTTCAAACTAAGATCTTTTTTGTTGTTATTATCCGATAGCCCAACCATTGAACATAGAGAAGTCATGAATACAGGTTCAATACCAAAATAGCCAAGGTTTGTTGTAAGTGGATTCAAAACAGTTCCTGTAAAGCTTTGCGTGCTGTAATATGGAGGTGCGTTTGGTGCAGGACAAGCTCCTAATGGGAAATAACCCGGTGAGCCTTGCGGCTGAACAATACCAACATGATAATTTGTATTGGCATTGAATACAATTGGATTAAATCCAA
>DAISHL010000272.1:0-3604 GCA_036822555.1 Bacteroidota bacterium
AAAACTTCAATTGCTTTCATCCACGAGTTATTTATGTTGATGTTCTAAAGAATGTAATGTTGTATGACTTGCACAATCGATTGAAATATTATGCACAATAAAAATTGAAATTATTAAATGAGGTTGACGATATACGTGGTTTTCATCCACACGCTACCATTGCCTTTCGAGATCTTCGAAAGAACAGATTTGAGGAGGTGTGGAAGGAGTTCAAGGAAAGAAAATTCAAAGCTGAATTTGAATGCAAAGGATTTACTTTGTTGAAACTGGAAGATAAGTGGGAAGAAAGAGCGTTTTTTGAAAAAGGATCAAAGTAATAGAATTTGTAAGTTCGAGTGATTTTGCCTGCCTCTTGCAAAATTGTATCGAGAACGACTATTTGATAGTCACTTCTCGATACAAAAAATGAAAAGAGGCGCATTTTTCACTCGAAGTGACATTGCCTCACCAAAAATTTACTTGATCACCCCTAATTCCTTACCAACTTTTGCAAACGCTGCAATAGCTTTATCCAAATGTTCTTTTTCATGAGCAGCACTTAATTGAACGCGGATGCGTGCTTTATCTTTTGGTACCACCGGATAAAAGAAACCGATCACATAGATACCTTCATCCAATAATTTGGCAGCAAATGTTTGTGCCAATTTCGCATCGTAAAGCATTACTGGTACAATGGCGCTATCACCATCTTTGATCTCAAGGCCTGCAGCCTTAATTCCTTTTTTAAAGTAGTTCACATTCCATTCTAATTTATCACGCAATTCGGTGGTAGTACTTAATAGATCAAATACAGCTAAACTTGCACCAACAATGCTTGGCGCCAATGAATTGCTGAACAGATAAGGGCGAGAGCGCTGACGTAATAATTCAATAATTTCTTTACGGCCCGATGTAAATCCACCCATGGCGCCACCAAGTGCTTTACCTAATGTGCCGGTAATAATGTCCACACGACCCATCACGTTCTTTGCTTCTATTGTTCCTCTGCCTGTTTTACCTATGAATCCACTGGCGTGGCACTCGTCTACCATCACCAAGGCATTGTATTTATCGGCCAGGTCGCAGATCTTATCTAAAGGCGCTACAAAGCCATCCATGCTAAACACACCATCCGTAACAATAATCCGGTTACGTTGTGCCTGCGCTTTTTTTAGTTGCTCTTCCAGATCAGCCATATCGCAATTCTTATAACGGTAGCGTTGCGCTTTACATAAACGAACGCCATCAATAATAGAAGCATTGTTCAATTCATCGCTGATGATGGCATCATTCTCGTCAAACAAAGGTTCAAATACGCCACCATTCGCATCAAAGGCTGCAGCGTAAAGGATAGTATCTTCCGTGCCTAAAAATTTGGCGATCTTAGCTTCTAGTTCTTTATGAATGTCCTGAGTGCCGCAAATAAAGCGCACACTGCTCATTCCAAAACCATGAGTGTCTAAAGCTTTTTTTGCTCCTCCTATTACTTTAGGATGTGAGGAAAGACCAATGTAATTGTTGGCGCAAAAAATAATTACATCTTTGCCATTTACCTTTACCACGGCATCCATTGGGGTGGTTATAACGCGTTCGCGTTTGAATAAACCGTTATCTTCAATTTCCTTTAATGTTTGGGTTAATTGATCTTTTAATTGTCCGTACATAATTCTTAAATTTAAAGTCTAAATTTACCAAATACTTTTAAATAGCCATATGAGTTATATTATTTCAGGGATACAGCAGGTTGGCATTGGTGTGCCTAATGTTCACGAAGGATTTAAATGGTACCGTCAGAATTTCGGGATGGATGTTCCGATCTTTGAAGAGGCTGCAGAAGCGAATTTAATGTTGCCTTATACCGGAGGTAAACCTCACAAGAGACATGCTATTCTTGCCATTAACTTAAAAGGTGGCGGTGGATTTGAGATTTGGCAGTACACCAGCAGAACACCACAGCCTTGTGCCTTTAAACCCATGATGGGTGATATTGGATTGTTTTGCGCGAAAATAAAAACAGATGATATCCAACGTTCATACATTCACCTGAAAGAGAAAGGTGCTAAGCTGTTGTCAGAGATCACAACTACTCCTTATGGCAAGAAACATTTCTTTGTTGAGGATCTGTATGGCAATAATTTTGAGATCATTGAGGATTCGGTGTGGTTTGGCGAAGGCAAGTTGAATACCGGTGGACCCGTAGGAATGATCATTGGTGATAAGGATGCAACGCGAAGTGCAGAGTTCTATAAACAAATACTAGGGTACGATCAGGTAGTATATGATCAGGAGGATAATTTCAAAGACCTGAAGGGCTTGCCTGGCGGTGAAGTTAGAGGTCACAGGATCGTATTGACACATAGTAAAAAAAGGGTAGGGCCATTCTCTAAATTATTTGGTAACAGTTACATTGAGCTAATCGAAGCAAAGAATTACTCGCATCGTAAAATATTTGAGAACCGTTTCTGGGGAGATCTTGGGTTCATTCATCTGTGTTTTGATATCAAGAACATGCAAGGATTAAAAGAGGCTTGTGAAAAATTCGGACATCCATTCACCGTAGATGGTGGCGCGGGATTTGAAATGGGAGAGGCTGCCGGACATTTTACCTATATTGAGGATCCGGATGGTACATTGATAGAGTTTGTGGAAACAAAGAAGATCCCTATCCTGAAAAAGTTTGGGTGGTATCTTGATCTGAGAAAAAGAGCCCCTGAAAAACCGCTATCCGATTGGATGTTGAAAGCTTTGAAGTTCAACAGAGTGAAAGATTAATAAGATTAGTTCTGATAAAATAGAAGATCCGTAACTTGACAAAAAGAATATTTTACATACTTATTTTTTGCTGTTCCATTTTTTTGGGAAAGGCGCAAGAGCAAGAGGATGTGAAGCAGTTGATTTATCGGATCGAGAAGAACAAAAGTGTTGAGGATACCAATCATCTTTCTGACCTACTTACACTCTCTAATTATTACATTAAAAATGACCTGCAACGATCAATAGAGCTGTATACTACCAGTGAAATTCTTGCCAGAAAATTAAAACGGATAGATAAGCAAATAGACGCGATGAATGGAATGGCCGATGCCTTTTGGTATGTGGCCAAGTACGACAAAGAATTTGAGTTCTATTACAAGGCTTATAAATTAGCTGATTCAATTCATGATAGATCCCAAACAGCTCTTTCTTTATATAATTTAGGTTGGCTTTCTTGTATCGACCAGCATAATTATAAAGATGTTGGCTATTTGTTTCGTTCGTTGGGGCTGTATAAAGATCTAAAGGACGATGACGGTTATTTAAATGTGTATAACGCCATTGGTCTTTATTACACCCATAAATTCAAAGATCTGGGCCAGAAGGCCGATTTCGATTCAGCAGTGTACTATTTAAAAGGGGGTATTGATATATCTAGAAAAAGCAAGATATATCGTAAAATAACAGTATTCAATTCTAACCTTGGCGATCTTTTTTATTTTGTTAAGGACTATAATACTGCAAAATTTTACCATGAGAATTCACTCGATCAATACAGACTCAAAAAAGATTCTGTATCCATAGTTTCTGTTAATTATAAAATTGAATGTCCGATTATATACCTAAAATGATTAAATTCGCACTATGACAT
>DAISHL010000273.1:0-3582 GCA_036822555.1 Bacteroidota bacterium
CGTGTTTCCTGAAAGCATGAGAAACCTTAGCAGTTTAAAGACCCTCGATCTCAGGAACATCATCATCTCAAAAACAAAACAAGAAGCCTTACAGCAACAATTGCCAAAAACCAAGATCTATTTTAGCGCACCTTGTAACTGCGGCGGCTAATTAAATAAAGTCTTTCTTAAGATCACTGAATTTCTTGGTACCACCTGCAAAATGTTCGATCACAATGTTTCCATTGTATGCTTTGTGAAGCGTAGGTGTATAGCCTTTTATGCGACTTAACTTCTCGCGCTTTTCGAGTGTGGCGCTAAGTTTGCCATAGAATGAAAAATGTGCCTTAATTACTGCCCAGCAGTGTGCAGGTTGCATCTCTGCCAGAAATTTTACACCGGCCACTCCATCAAGGATCAATCGGATGAGTACTTTGATGAACAATCCTTTAGATGGATGATTTTTCACCAATTTGATCAGATTGTTCCTGAAGTTTAGGTATGTTTTACGTGGACTAACTTTGTTCAGGGTACCGCCTCCCACGTGATACACCGTGCTTTCCGGCACAAATAAGATCTTGTATCCTAAGTTCTTTATTCTCCAGCACAGATCGATCTCTTCCATATGGGCAAAATAATCCTCATCCAATCCCCCGGCATGCCACAGAACATCTGCCCTCAGCATCATGCATGCGCCACTTGCCCAAAATAATTCCGATGGGGAATTGTATTGCCCTTTGTCTTCTTCCAAAGAATTAAAGATCCTTCCTCTGCAAAATGGATACACATATTTATCAATAAATCCTCCAGCTCCACCAGCATATTCAAATCTATTCCGGTTCCTCTGATCCAATAATTTCGGCTGACAAACAGCAACACTTTTATCCTTTTGTAACACTTCCACCATTGGCTGCAGCCAGCCCTTGGTTACTTCAACATCATTATTTAGCAGAACATAGTAGTCAAAATTCAATTGCTTCAAGGCAACATTGTAACCTCCAGCATACCCATGGTTCACAGCACTGGTGAGTAATTTTATCCCCGGGAAATTCTTCCTTAGGTAGTTCACAGAATCGTCTGTACTGGCATTATCAGCCACCACAACTTCATAGGGCGCTGAATGCTCGATCACCCCGGCCAGAAACTGTTCCAGAAAATGTTTTCCATTATAATTGAGGATAACAACAGCTACAGAAGGGTGGTTCATTATCAGCGGGGACTATTGAAAAAATCGTTGAATTGATTGTTGGACGTGTTATTCGGGCTATTGCTGTCCGAGTTCTGAAGGCCGTCCATGTTGCGCTTCATCACTTCATAACGCCATCGTTCATTGTTCGTTTCACCGCGCATATCACTATGTTCAAGCTTATAGCAATCATCGGCAATGCTCTTGTTCACAAATACAAATTTTCTGTTCGAGAAGAACTGACCTGTTGCATTATCATTGATACGGTAATATTGCCAGATCTCATACGGATAGGTATTGGGTTCATTTGGCATAACGGTTCGTTGATTAGGCTTACCGTATTGCAGGTAAACACGCCCCCTGTCAGTATAATATCCTTTTTGTTTTCCACACTTGAACAATGCTTCTGCCTCATTTACACTTTTAAGATAATTCATCCAGATCTTCATAGGACTTACCGAATCTGCAGCTCTGTTATTCCAAAAAGTGATCAGGTAATTTCTCATGAGTGCTGTATCTTTTTTGATGGATTGATTGATCTGACGATCACGCTCCTTCATGTCGGAAATAGGCCACAAACACTCCACATAAAGTTTTAGTGTATCGGCACTTTTCACGGAATTGAAATATTTTTCAATGGTCATGAATGATGAATTATCTGCCGTATAACTTGGTTCCATGTTCTTGTTTCGGCGCTGAAAGAAATATTTCTCCTGCATCTGGATCATGTTTGCCCCATCCCTGATCTCAACAACAAGATTGTAATTACCCGTTGGTAAATTGGTGATATCAAATTGTGCCAGCAATGGATTAACCGGGGCTGTTACTGCTTTTTTAAACGATGAGTAATCACCCACTTGCTTAAGATTATCATTATTTTCAATGAAATATTTATAGATGAAGGATCTGTTCTTTCCCAGGAAGGTATCGGTATTGTAGGATTCAAAATAAAAGGCCAGTTTATTCTGACTCTCAGGGAAATAATCCACAGTGTAAGGGATAAGATCATATCCGCTTTTGGTAATGGATGATGCCACTGTAGATTTTTTGAAACTCTCTAGCAATTGAATGCTTGACACTTGAATGGGATAATTGCCATACGTCAGTTTTATCACCTGCACCAATTTGAAAGGGTCTGTGGATGACTGATTATCGGACACAGTTAATTCGATCGTATAAGCACCGGCTGCCAATGGATACCTTTGCGTATCAATGAACGCGGGTACTTTGGTAGTATCGCTGAATACCGGTCCGTTCAGATTGTATTTGTTGGCGGCAGCAATCTTGCCATTCTGATCGGTAATGATCAAGCTCACGTATACTGAGTTTTGGTAGCCGCCATTGACTTTCTTAAACTTCACACTGCTGCCCGGAATGGTCATGTAGGTTTCAACGAATGGACCCTTACCCGGGATGTAAAAAGAGGCAAGTTTATAATACACTGTTACGGAAAACACATTGAGCGCGCAAAAAAGCAACACAAATGCAATAGAATATTTTATCGATAACCTCACCAATTCCGCTTCTATCAAGGAGATATTAAAGTTAGGAAAATTTATTTTCAAAAAAGTAAGTTGAATTAAAAAAAATGCTAATTTTGCCCCCGGAGAAATGGCAGAGTGGTCGAATGCGGCAGTCTTGAAAACTGTTGACTGTAACAGGTCCGGGGGTTCGAATCCCTCTTTCTCCGCTCAATAGCCCGTAAAACATAGTGTTTACGGGCTTTTTACTTGTACCTAGTCCATATTTAGTCCGCTTGTTAATAAATTCTTTTTAATTGGCATCCACTTTGGTTTATCAACTATAATCTAAAGAAGTGCATTTATTAATAAATTTTCGATAACATGGAGCAAAGGTTTATGAATTAAATTTAAGTTTTTTTTAGAGCCATTGGATAGATAAATCTAATTCTTGAATAACGGCTACTTATTCTTCCTTCAACAAATAAATAAACAGATGCGAGAGGAATATTTATTTGTTTAAAGAATAAATATCGTCAATAAATTGACTCATCCATTGCAAGTCTTTCTCATTTTTAATCCAGTAAGTCCTCATTTCGTCAAAATCTGTAATTGAATTACGAGTTATAATTATATACTTCTCATTGTTCATTGATATCTTGGCAAAAAGAATTTTTTTTCCAAGTTTATTGGGGAATGTTTTTTTTATTTTTGCACGTTTTAATATTTCAGAAAATTCTAACGTCTTAATATTCGATATTTGAATAAAACTGGAATCCCGCTTTAATAATTTTAATTGTGTTTTTGCTTCAGCAGATGTAAACCCCTTTGAATTGAAATATTTATAAATAACAATTTCCTGACTTAAATGAGTGCTCACTAATAGCTTAAGAATCAATACAAAATTTGAATGTCCTTTAATTTACCTAATATTTAAACCGAAGCTACAATTAGTCT
>DAISHL010000274.1:0-3579 GCA_036822555.1 Bacteroidota bacterium
AGTGATGCATGCATTAAATTGAACTCCTCATTCTCATACACGATCTTTTTACCAAGACCAAAGCAATTCAAAGGTTTACCTTTTAAACTGAATACCGCTTGAGTATTCACGTCACGGGTTTTGGTGATTGAACCACTCGCAGAATCACCCTCACAAATGAAAAGGGATGTTTCCAAACGACGCGGATCTTTTGTATCATCTAAATGCACTCGGCAGTCGCGCAACTTCTTGTTATGCAGAGATGCTTTTTTAGCCCGCTCTCTGGCTAGTTTTTGAATGCCTGTCAACTCCTTGCGTTCGCGTTCGTTTGCCAGGATCTTGGCTTCAATAGCTCTTGCTGTTTCTGGATTCTTATGAAGGTAGTTATCCAAATGCTGTTTGATGAAGTCACCAATGAATGATCGGATACTTTGTCCACCCGGAGCGATCTCGTTTGAACCAAGCTTTGTTTTGGTTTGAGATTCAAACACAGGTTCCTGTACCTTTACCGATATTGCAGCCACAATGGATTTTCTGATATCTGTTGGCTCAAAATCTTTTTTAAAGAATTCACGGATCGTTTTAACAACTGCCTCTCTGAAGGCTGCCTGATGGGTTCCTCCTTGAGTGGTATACTGCCCGTTCACATAACTGTAGTACTCTTCGGTGAAATGTTCGTTACTGTGGGTCATTGCCACCTCAATATCTCCGTCTTTCATATGAATGATCGGATACAGGATCTCGCCGGTAATGTTCTTCTCTAAGAGATCCTTTAAGCCATTGTCAGATTTGTATTCCTGTCCATTCAAATACAACTTTAAACCTGTATTTAAAAAAGCATAATTCCAGATCATTCTGTCGATGTACTCATGTACAAAATGATACTTCTTAAAGATGGAATCATCAGGCCTGAACTCAACGTAAGTACCATTCTTTTCACCAGGAGCTGAAACAAGTTTATGTTCCTTAACTAATTCTCCTTTGCTGAATTCTGCGGTCTTTGCCTGTCCGTCGCGATATGCAGTTACTTTAAAATTGGTGGACAAAGCATTCACGGCCTTGGTACCTACTCCATTCAATCCAATAGATTTCTTAAAGGCTTCGCTGTCATACTTACCACCTGTATTCATTTTTGATACAACCTCAACAACCTTACCCAATGGAATACCACGCCCATAATCGCGAATAGACACCACGCCATCTTTCACATTCACCTCGATCTTATCTCCTTCACCCATCATGAACTCATCAATGGAATTATCCATTACCTCTTTAAGAAGTACGTATATACCATCATCAAAGGCACTTCCATCGCCCAGTTTTCCAATGTACATACCAGGGCGTGTTCTGATGTGTTCTTTCCAATCCAGGGATCGGATGTTATCTTCTGTATAATTTGATTTTGCCATGTTAATGTTTATCCCTTTTAGTTTGTAGTTACTAGTTTTTAGTTTGATTCAACAATGAACCAAAAACTTAAAACCAGAAACTTAATTAATCCCCATCCAATAAATTACCTATGCCTCCAAGAATACTTCCTTCTTCTCTTCGGCTGCCATGTCCGTATGACAATATCCTTCCTGCCAATCTGCTTATTGGAAGCGTTTGGATCCATACCTTGCCAGGGCCGCGTAAGGTCGCATAAAACACGCCTTCACCACCGAACAATGTATTCTTGATACCGCCAACAAACTGTATGTCATAATCCACCGTACTTGTAAATGCCACAATGCAACCTGTATCCACTTTCAATAATTCCCCGGGCTGCAGATCACGCTCGATCACGTGACCGCCACTGTGCACAAATGCCATGCCATCACCTTCCAACTTTTGCATGATGAATCCTTCTCCTCCAAACAATCCTGTTCCTAATTTCTTTTGGAATTCAATACCAACTGAAACACCTTTAGCGGAGCACAAGAAACTATCTTTCTGACAAATGATCTTTTCACCCAGGTTCATAAGATTAAGAGGAATGATCTTTCCGGCATATGGCGCCGCAAAGGTTACGCGCCGTTTATCCGATGCCTGATTTGTATAGACAGTCATGAATAAATTCTCACCTGTTAGCAATCGCTTACCTGCTGAGAACAATTTACCCATGATGCCTTTTTCATTGCCATCACCAAATAGTGTATCCATCCGGATACCATCGTTCATCATCATAAAGCTCCCCGGTTCTGCAATGACACCTTCATTGGGGTCAAGTTCAATCTCCACGCATTGCATCTCCTCGCCCATCAATTTATAGTCTACCTCGTGATTTCTCATCTGCTATTTTTTTGAATTGTTTTATTACTTAAGTGAACCTTATTTGCTTAAAAATTACACATTGAATCTGAAATGCATCACATCCCCATCAGATACCACATACTCTTTTCCCTCGATCCTAAGTTTACCATTATCTCGGCATGCGGCTTCAGAACCAAACTTCACAAAATCATCATAACTCATAACCTCAGCTTTGATGAAACCTTTCTCAAAATCAGTATGAATAACGCCCGCAGCCTGAGGTGCTTTGAAACCTTTTTCAATGGTCCATGCACGAACTTCTTTTACACCAGCAGTAAAATAAGTTTGTAAATTCAATAATCGGTATGCTGCCTTGATCAATTTGTTAACGCCTGGTTCATCCAATCCCATCTCAGCAAGGAACATTTGTTTTTCTTCATAGGTTTCAAGTGCAGCTATCTCACTTTCCATTTGTGCGGTAATGATCAACAACTCTGCGTTCTCGCTTTTAATGGCCTCTCTAACTGCATCAACAAATTTATTTCCTGACTTTGCAGATGCTTCATCCACATTACACACATACATCACCGGTTTAACAGTTAATAAATGTAAGTCGGCTATGTATTCAAGATCTTTTTCATCAACCTGACAAGCACGCGCAGACTGACCACTTTCCAAGGTCTCTTTGAATTTCAATAGTACATTGTATGTTTTCACCGCTTCTTTATCTGCACCACTTTTAGCCTGACGTTCGAATTTTTTCAATTTCGCATCAACACTTTCCAGATCTTTCAATTGTAATTCGGTATCTATAATTTCTTTATCTCTTACAGGATTCACACTACCATCCACATGCACAACGTTTGGATCATCGAAACAACGTAACACATGCAAGATAGCATTACACTCACGGATATTCGCTAAGAATTTATTGCCTAAACCTTCGCCTTTGCTTGCGCCTTTTACCAATCCTGCAATATCAACTATCTCAACAGTTGTTGGCAAAATCGCTTGAGGCTTCACCAACTCAGCAAGTTTATTCAAGCGCTCATCAGGCACAGTGATGGTCCCAACATTAGGATCAATGGTACAAAAAGGAAAATTTGCCGCATGAGCCTTGGCGTTACTTAAACAATTAAACAAAGTTGATTTACCTACATTAGGCAACCCCACAATTCCGCATTTTAAAGCCATAATAATTTTAGTTTCAACCAGCAAATATATCAATATTGACGGGGCTTTGAAAGGAATATGAAGCCCGTTCCGTATTTAGTTTTCAAAATTAATTATTGTTTTTAACAAACCTCCTTGAGCGCGTTACTATATGCTAATTTTACCGTTATTTTATAAAAATGAGCAATATTTCTG
>DAISHL010000275.1:0-3564 GCA_036822555.1 Bacteroidota bacterium
AAGTATTTCAATGCTTCCAATCCTTTCGATTTCATGGAAATGATCTCGATGCATGGAATTAACAACTTCTTCGAAAAACGCGTGGCCGAATATCAAAAGGCCGGTGTTATGGGCAAAAGCGAGGAAAACAATGTGTTTAAGTTAGATGAAGACTTTTAACACGTGACTTTCGTCGGTTAGAAATCCCCAGCTGTCATCGAATTGAATTTGTTGAACAAGGTTAAGGCCTTGTATGGGGGCTTTAACCCCCTAATTGTAAGAAAATCAGGGAAAAGGAATTAACCGGTGGATTGTTAATTAATTAAAAAATGCGATCTCCAAAACGGAGATTTTGAAAGTAACTTGTGTAGACAATAAAATACTCAAAAAAACCAATAAAAACTTAGGCGTATGTTTGTAATAAAAAGAGATGGTACCAGAGAATCGGTGAAGTTCGATAAGATCACCGCACGTATTCAAAAACTCAGCTATGGATTGGATCCTACCCATGTAGATTCTATCCTGGTTGCAAAAAAAGTAATTGATGGTGTATACGATGGTGTTAGCACCAGTGAATTAGATAACCTTGCAGCTGAAACAGCAGCATCGTTAACAGTTCGTCACCCTGACTACGCATTGCTTGCATCGCGTATCGCAGTGAGCAATCTTCATAAGAATACGATCAAATCATTCTCTAAGACCATTGAGGAATTATACAACTATATCGATCCTAAAACAAATTTACGCGCCGCATTGATCGCTGATGATGTGTATGAGATTGTAAAGAACAACGCCCAATTACTAGACTCATCTATCATTTACGATCGTGATTTCGGATACGATTATTTTGGTTTTAAAACTCTGGAACGCTCTTATTTATTAAAAATGCATGGCAAAGTTGCTGAACGCCCGCAACACATGCTAATGCGTGTAGCCGTAGGTATTCACAAAAGCGACGTTGAGTCGGCCATCCAAACATACAACTTAATGAGTGAGCGTTGGTTCACACATGCTACGCCTACTTTATTTAATGCTGGTACTCCAAAGCCGCAAATGAGCTCTTGCTTCTTGTTGCAGGTGAAGGATGACAGCATTGATGGTATCTATGATACTTTGAAACAATGTGCTAAGATCTCACAAAGCGCAGGAGGTATCGGTATCAGTATTCATAATGTTCGTGCAACAGGATCTTATATCAAAGGAACCAATGGAACCTCTAACGGTATTATACCAATGTTGAAGGTGTATAATGAAACTGCCCGTTACGTTGATCAGGGTGGTGGAAAGCGCAAAGGTTCAATTGCAGTTTATTTAGAGCCTTGGCATGCTGACATCTTCGAATTCCTTGACATCCGTAAGAACCATGGTAAGGAAGAATTACGCGCACGTGACCTGTTCACAGCTCTTTGGATCCCTGATCTTTTCATGAAACGTGTAGAAGAAGAGGGTGTTTGGAGTTTAATGTGTCCTAACGAGTGTCCTGGATTAAGCGACACACACAGCGAAGCCTTTGAAAAACTATATACTCAGTACGAATCAGAAGGACGTTTCCGTAAGCAAATTAAAGCCCGTGAACTTTGGGCTGCGATCATTGAGGCGCAGATCGAGACAGGAAATCCTTACATGTTGTTCAAGGATTCTGCCAACGCAAAATCAAATCAGCAGAACTTAGGTACCATCAAGTCAAGTAACTTATGTACTGAGATCCTTGAATATACCAGTGCTGATGAAGTAGCCGTATGTAACCTGGCTTCTATTGCTCTTCCACGTTTTGTAGATGAGAAGACTGGCACATTCGATCATAATAAATTATTTGAGATCACTTACGTTGCTACCCGCAACCTGAATAAGATCATTGACCGTAATTACTATCCGGTACCTGAGGCGCGCAACTCAAACATGCGTCACCGCCCAATTGGATTAGGTGTTCAGGGATTGGCTGATGCTTTTATCCTGATGCGTTATCCGTTTGAAAGTGAAGAAGCAAAGCGTTTGAATTCTGAGATATTTGAGACCATCTATTTTGCAGCATTAACAGCAAGTAAAGATCTTGCCAAGATCGAAGGACCATATGAGTCATACCCTGGATCACCTATCAGTAAAGGTGTATTCCAACATGATATGTGGAATGTAACACCTAGCAGCCGTTGGGAGTGGGATGTGTTACGTGATGAGATCAAGCAATACGGTGTGCGCAACTCTTTATTGTTAGCCCCAATGCCTACTGCAAGTACATCTCAGATCCTTGGTAATAACGAATGTTTTGAACCATATACTTCAAATATTTACACTCGTCGTGTGTTAAGCGGTGAGTTTGTGGTAGTGAATAAGCATTTGTTACGTGACCTTGTGAAATTAGGTATCTGGAACGAAGGCTTAAAGAACAAGATCATTGCTGCCAACGGTTCTGTGCAGGATATTCCTGAGGTGCCACAAAACATCAAGGAGATCTATAAAACAGTATGGGAGATCAAACAACGTACCATTATTGACATGGCTGCTGACCGCGGTGCTTATATCGATCAATCTCAGTCATTGAATTTATTCATCCAGGATGCCAACTTCGCAAAGATGAGCAGTGCTCACTTCTATGCATGGAAGAAAGGATTGAAGACCGGTATGTACTACTTAAGAACTAAGGCTGCTGCCGATGCTATTAAGTTTACTGTTGATCAGGGAGCTTTGGTAAAACCTGCCATCTTAGGAAATGAAGATGCATTATTGGTAGAGCGTGGACAAACCCATGTGCTGAGCTTTGAAGAACAACAGGCACAGTTGGCTTGTTCGCTTGATAATCCGGAAGGATGCGAAGCTTGCGGAAGCTAGATACCAATTTGTCAGTTCGAGTGCCTACAAATTAGGCGTATCGAGGACGACATAGAAATAAATTAAAAGCCCTGCAGGAATGTGGGGCTTTTTCTTTCTTACACAAATCTATCCGTGACTTTCAGAACAATAACAGAATAGCTTTGTTTTCTAACAATTACATTTGGCATTACACATGCAAGATGTTTGGATGCCAATGTGAGAAAAGAGGATTCAAACCGGCACTTTCAATTTTAATTGATAATTTTAAATTTATATATGTACAGAGTTTTATTTTTCCTTGGGTTTATCATTCATGGTTTGTCCTTTGGTCAAACGTATCAAGTAGGCCATGCCAGTATCAATTTTAAAGATCCAGCAAGGAGCGGAGGGTTTTCCATAGCAGGAGCAATTCAAATGCCCGGATCTGGCCGTGATATAGGCGCTGAGGTATATTATCCTGCGATAACTGCAGGTAATGATGTCGCTTTGGCTGCAGGTCAATTTCCAGTAGTTGTTTTTGGTCATGGTTTTGTTATGACCTACGATAACTATGATAATATTTACAATCAGCTGGCTTCTCTGGGTTATATAGTGGCTCTTCCCCGCACGGAAGGAAGTTTTTCTCCCAGTCACCTTGATTTTGCAAAAGACATGTCTTCCCTTGCTGTTCAAATGATGCAGTTAAATGCTTTGAGTAGCCCCACTTTACTTACCATCTTCAATGGAAAGGTGATGCAACGTGCAGCAATTGGTGTCCTTTCAATGGGGGCAGGATGT
>DAISHL010000276.1:0-3564 GCA_036822555.1 Bacteroidota bacterium
CACTAACGCCCCAGATCAATTCATTGTCGTTCGGACTGATCATCACCAAGGGATGAAGTCCTATGTGCTCACTTAACTTTTGGTATTCCTTGCCATTTCTTCGGAACACCTTTTTTTGATTGCGTTTCAAACCGCAATAAACGACATCTTCCTCCCCATTCTTTTCAAAAGTACCCTGGATCACAAAAAAACTCTCTGAATTCCTGATGTTTTGGCTGTCAATCGCATTGAAATAGCTTTTACAGAGCGACAGATAGTGGATGGCATCCAGCAGGTTGGTCTTGCCCGACCCATTGTTTCCAACAAAGCAATTGATCTTGGGCGAAAAATTGGCTGAAAACTCGTGATAGTTCTTAAAATTGACCAGCGATAAACTCTTTAAATACATGGGCTCTTTAACAAAAATACGCTTAGTTTTGGCGCCTTTTACGCCTGTTTAAAAAAATTTCAGTTTTTAAGTAAAAAAACCTATTTTTGCACCTTACAAAATTTAACAAATGGCTGAGACTAAAGACGAATCAACAGTAGAGAACGTAGAACTTAACGATCAGGTTGAATATACCGAAGTTGAAGAAACTGAAGAGCGTGTCATAGACCCGAATTTACAGGGGATCCAACTTTTCTATGAGAAGAACAAGAAAATGATCAACTATGTTGGTGGTGGACTTGTGGTTGTGATCGCTGCCGTTGTGTATTGGAACTTCTTTTACATGCCTGAAAAGGAAAAAGAAGCATCTAATGAGATCCTATGGGCACAGAAAGCTTTTGACGTAGATAGTTTTGCAATTGCCGTGAACGGTGGCAAAATGGTGTATACAGCGGATGGACAAAAGCAAATGATGGGCTTTGAGCAGGTTGCTGAAGAATACGGTATGACAAAAAGCGGAAATCTTGCCAATTATTACGCAGGTATCTGTTATTTGAAGTTAGGTAAATTCGAACAAGCCATTGAGCGTTTGGAAAAATACTCACTAAAAGATGAAATGATTGCCCCTATGGCTTCCGGTGCCATTGGTGATGCTTATATGGAATTGAATAAACTTGATGAGGCCATCAAATATTACCTGAAGGCATCAGAAAGAAGCAGCAATAATTTTACAACCCCATATTTCCTTAAAAAAGCAGGATTTGCTTATGAATTGAAAGCAAATTACACTGAAGCGCTTAACATTTACGAGCGTATTGAGAAGGAATACGGTAAAACAGAGATCGGTAAGGAGATCGATAGAGAGATCGCTAAGGTAAAGGCTCTGGGGAACTTATAAACCATTTAAATTTTTGAAGGTCCGCCTCTGCACTAACGCAGGGGCGGTCGTTTTTTATACAACATATGTCAAGCGTTAATAAAAATCTCTCGAATTTTGAAGGCAGTGAAATACCTGCCGCAGCCAAGTATAAATTTGCCATTGTTTGGAGCGAATGGAACTATGAGATCACACATGCCTTGAAAGAAGGTGCCTACCAGTTTCTATTGAAACACGGCGTGCATAAGGACCATATCATCACAAGAACAGTACCTGGAAGTTATGAACTCACCCTGGGATCGCAGTATTTTTTGGAACACAGTAACGTTGATGCAGTGATTGCCTTGGGTTGTGTGATACAAGGTGAAACACGACATTTCGATTTTATTTGTCAGGCCGTTGCCGATGGCATCACACAATTGAACATCAAATACAATAAGCCTGTGATCTTTGGCGTATTAACGCCAGATACCATGCAGCAAGCCATTGACCGTTCTGGCGGTAAACATGGGAACAAAGGTGATGAAGCAGCCGCCACAGCCATTAAAATGCTGGCACTGCGCGATTCGTTTCACTAGATTTAACCCATTCTTCACTCAGTTATCGATTAAACACATTTATTAATATTTATATTTGTTAGCTACCTAAGTATTATGACAAAGATCAAATTTGGAACAGACGGCTGGAGAGCCATTATTGCAAAAGATTTTACAGTTGAAAATGTTGCCCGCGTTACTGAGGCCGTTTCGAAATACCTGATAAAGACCAGTTCGAACCCTAGCGTAGTGCTTGGGCACGACTGCCGCTTTGCCGGAGAATTATTTGCTGAAACTGCCGCTAAGGTTTTTGTGGCCAATAAGGTAAAAGTTTATCTGGCCAAAGGATTCATCAGTACGCCAATGATCTCATTAGGTGCAGTGAATTACAAAACAAGTCTGGGTGTGATCATCACTGCAAGTCACAACCCACCTTCTTACAACGGATATAAGATCAAAGCTCATTACGGCGGGCCATTAGGTCCGGAACTGGTGCAGGAGATCGAGGATATCATCCCTCCGGACACGATCTATGATCTGGATGTGATCAACCTTAAAGATGCCGAGAAGAATGGATTGCTTCAGTATGTAAACCTTGAAGAAGATTACATCAAGCATGTAGAAAAGAATTTTGATCTGGATGCCATTCGTAATTCGAATTTGAATTTGGCTTACGACAGCATGTATGGTGCAGGCCAACGTGTGATGTCACGCTTGTTCCCTAACATTCACCATTTGCATAATGACCATAATCCGGGGTTTCATGGACAAGCACCGGAGCCTATCCATAAGAATCTTTTAGAGTTCAGCAATTTCATCAAATCAAAAGGGAATATCTCTTGTGGCCTAGCAACAGATGGCGATGCAGACAGAATTGGTTTGTATGACCCGGAAGGAAACTTTGTGGATTCGCATCACATCATTTTATTATTGATCCACTATTTGAAGAAATACAAAGGCATGAATGGCAAAGTTGCCACAGCCTTCAGTACCACAGTGCAAATCAAGAATATGTGTGAGCATTACGGTTTACCATTGGATGTGGTGAAGATCGGGTTCAAGTACATTTGTGGCATTATGGTTAAAGAAGATGTATTGGTAGGCGGTGAGGAAAGTGGCGGAATTGCCATCAAAGGTCATATCCCTGAAAGGGATGGTATCTGGATGGGCTTGACCATTTGGGAATTTATGGCGAAGACCGGAAAATCTTTGAAAGAACTGATCCAGGAGGTATACGCTATTACCGGTCCATTCTGGTTTGAAAGAAATGACATGCATATTGAAGAAAGCACCAAGCAAAAGGTGCTTGAGAATTGCAAGAAAGGTGCATACACTGCCTTTGGCAAATACACAGTGACCAGGGTAGATGATCTTGACGGATATAAATATTTCTTTGACGAGAACACCTGGCTGATGATCCGTGCGAGCGGTACTGAGCCTGTATTAAGATTGTATGCGGAAGGAAACACAAAAGAGATAGCCTTTGATATTCTTGATGAAGCTAAAAAAACACTTTTGTAATAGATGAAGCAACTGTAAAAACAAAGCGGTGAAGGAATTCCTTCACCGCTTTGCTATTTTATTACCTGTTGATCTTTGTCGACTGCATTTGAACCGATTGATACTGCTTGCTCTCAATGATCCGTGTTTGGTTCTTCTACCCCGCATGCGCTTGCGCCACATCTTGAAACTCGAGGGCAAAGAATGCTTTCGCATGAACTCGATCACTTCTTTTTCCTTGAGTCCGAACTGAAAAAATATGGCCTCAAAGGGTGTTCTGTCTT
>DAISHL010000277.1:0-3557 GCA_036822555.1 Bacteroidota bacterium
ATTTTATTCTTTGATGATCTATTAGGAGACGCAACATCCATTTCTCTGTACCGTAATGAAGTACATGCCGGGTGTAAGCGAAGACGCATCGTACGTGTATTTCGTTTCATTTCCAATACTCTGCTTAGAGATCTCTTTCCCCAGAACATCTGTGACCACGATCTGAGAGAATTCCAAACCGGAACCAGATAATGTGAACTTATCCTTTGATGGATTTGGATAAACAGACACACTGATGTTGTAATGCTGCTCAGTGATAGATGTTGTTGGATAGGTACTGAAACTGTATTCGACAAAGGACCCGAAATCCGGATTAATGATCTTGATCGTATTGCCAAAACCGTCCTTTACACGTGCGTAACCTGTGCCCTGACCGCTGTTGGCCCACCATGACAATCCATCTTTTCCATAATCATTGATCACCAAACGGAAACAACCGTTCAACAAATAATAGTCTTTGAAAACAGTATTGTTGGCCGTAAATGTACTAGCACCTACCACATTGCCGTTATCGTCATACAATTTATAATCATTGTTCACATAGTTGTTGTTGGTTCTGATCTCGATCAGGAAATAATCAGGTACCTGATCAGGCTTGGTGAACTCTGAATGATACTTGTTATTGTAACTGTAATCATCGGTTACATTGTTCACTTTTTTGATCTCAGCATGAAACACATTTCCTGTAGGTTGTAAGCCATTTATCCACAACGTGGCTACAGGCAGTTTAATGGTTACTGTATCCATGAAAGCCAATGTACCGGTCCACGTATAGGTTTGTTTTGTTGTTGTGGCATTTAACCAATAATCGATCACCATGCTAGTTAAAGTAGTTGATCCTGTATTCTGAACTAGCACTTTAGGATTATCGCACATTGGATTCTTACGTGAGTACAATACTTTGTTGCTTGGCTGAAGAACGTCAAGGATAGAAGCGTCTGTACTAAAATTAGCGCCACCATAAGTGATCAATTGGTGGGCCTCAATATAACGGTAATCTCCGCTGGATACCATTGGTGTTGAGCAATTATAATCAAGTGTAACTGTAGAACCAGGCGTAACAAATGGTGTGATATTGTTCTGCTTCAATAAACTTACCTCTCCCGGACACCATCCCTGGCGATCGTAGAGCCAAGTACCTCCCTGAGGATATACAGGATTGGTAGAACAGTCTTGTGTAATATACCATGCAAACTCATTGGCTCCTCCATTCACATTGAATGAATGCGTAACTGTACCACCATTCTGATGGAATTCTCCTTCTGCACCATGTCCGGTAATAGTAGAACGTACCTTGAAGTACTGTCCGTTGGAAAGCAAAGGTACACTCAAAGGAGCAAAACGTGTATTATTATTGATACTGCCTATGGATGCACCACCATCTCTGGCAGCACCTTGCCAAAGTTGATTGAATTGCAGAACATTACGAGGAGGGGTTCCTATGATAAAATAAAAATCAACATCCATTTGCTCCTGATATTGCCCGCCTAAGGTCATGACCATTCGCTTTGGTCCTTGCAACAAAGGTGCAAAATCTGTAACGTCGAAATACCATGATTTACCATTGATGCCAAGATCTAATCCTTTACCATATGGTGTAACAAAGGACATGATCTCATTATAGAATGGATAACGCTCTACATAATTCAAATTAGATATGATAAGTGTACCATCCGGAACAACGGCAAGTGTACTCGTTAAAACATTATTATCTCCATCAAATACATTTTTAGGAAGTGCTTGATAAGAATAACTTGTTGATGTAAGAACAACAGCATCATGAGCCATTGGCACTACTGTGGCATTATTAGTGATAGAATATGTAGTTACAACATTAGCCTGACGTAATACAGAATCCCTTACTGTTAAGGTGTTGGTAGTAGTTGAATATGTACCTCGGAAAAAATTGAGGTTTGGTCTTACATTGGAATCATTGAACATGCGAGATAATTTGTCGCCACGATCGTAGGTCCAATGCAAATTAGCTCCGGTTGAATTCAGAGCGAATTTACTGTCAGCAAGATTCATTCCTGAACCTTCATTTAATTTGTAATACGCCACAAGATTCGAATAGAAAGGATGAGATGCGTCTATTGATCTGTTCACATATGCCTGAATATCATTCGCTGCAAGTTCTTTATTCCAAATGGTAAGTTCGTTCACCTTTCCTTTGTAATTGTTATTCAAACTATTGTCTTTACCCAGGATAAGGTTCAGCAAGGACATTACTTTGGTTTTGGATGTTCCTGAATGCCATAATGTACCATTCAGGTAGATCTTCATACTTCCTGTGGCCGCATTTTTTGTAAAGGCCCAATGATTCCATTGCCCTTCTGTTTCTGATGTAAGTGCAGCCTTGTTTATTCTATCAAATCCACCGGAAACATACCCCGCATCAAAGTAAACGTTGTTATCACTCCATGGGAAGTGAATATTTATCTGGCGTTGGTTAGGGTCGTTTGACCAACCGTAAAGTACCGTAGTGTTGGCAGGCAACAAAGAGACAGTACCGTATGCCCAAAGGGTGATGGTGATCTCATTGGAAATAGACGTTAAGCTGGCTGAATTGATGGTCGCGTGTCCGTTTGAACCAAGATCGATAGCGTAATTATTATTGGCAAACATCACAGTGTTTCCCATAGTGGAGGTACCATTCAAGATCACAGGAGTGGAGGCCTGAGTATTGGTGAAGGAAAGATCAATGATGATATTGCTGGTTCCATCCCAATTGAACGGTGTATTGAATAAAATACGATTACTACCTGTTGTGAAGGTATAATTCTTGTTATACACCTCTGTAAAACCTGTAAGTGTTGGTGCACTTGCCGAAAGCACGGTATTTGTTGCAGAGGTCATCCGTAACTTAACCCTTAAGAAATTTGTTCCACCACCTGCATTGGCAACATTTAAAAAGAACCCATGAATAGGTCCTGCGGTTAAGCCGGCAGCAGTGAGTTCAGAAGCAGTTACTAATACTAGTGATCGTCCTGACCTTTCGTTCGATTTTAGCACACCTGTAACTGAAGCCGTTCCATTACCCACAGGATAAAGCGTTTCAGACACTACTGAATTCAACACAACATTGGTTTGCATGAAATCATAATAATCATAGATCGGTGTGTTAACATAAGGAAAAGCAGTTCCGGTGAAATTGCTGATCAGTGTATTTGGATGTGTCTTTGGATTTAATTCGATCTTTGTTGAATCAACAATATAGGTATTGCATGAATAATCCCATTCGCCGCATCCCTGGTTTGGTGCATTTTGATTGGAGATCAAACCATTCTTACAACGCATATTGTATTTCATGATTATCTTCTCGTAAGTTTGAGAAGCATTCGGGAAATTGATGAGTGTATCGCGCGAGTTACTACCATATTTAAATGATTTAATTACTACAGTATCGCCAACATTCGTTTGTGTCTTACCAAATAGAAAAGCAAAAAAGAGGATGCAAAATGCAATTTGTTTTTTCATGATAGTTCTTCTAAATCGTTTTAATCAATACCTTAAAGATACATCATTTATTTGAAGAAAAAAATCACAAATGAAATTAA
>DAISHL010000278.1:0-3557 GCA_036822555.1 Bacteroidota bacterium
GAATTGGCATCGTAACTAAACTTTACATCGGGTCCAAACCAGGTTGGGATCTTCAATTGATTTTCCCAAATGGTATTATACGTGTTACCGTCAAAGCTTTTTTCATTTAACTGACTACTGATAGTTGGGTCAAGCTGACCTTTTGTAGCCAATAATTCTTGTTTAGCTGAGGCAGAAATGAGTTTGTATTTTTTCACCAAGGGATGATGCGCCCTTAAATATCCAACAAAATCATCCAAGGAGATAAATACGGAATCTGTCTGGGCTTTTATTGGCTCAGAACGGAGTATTGAAAGCAACGCTAAAATGCGTAGTGTTATTTTTGCATTACTCATATTCACTTGATTCCTGTTTTACTTGGGTTTCTTTTTTCTTTTCCTTTACTTCCTCATCCAGATGAGTGAATTCTGCAGGGAATCCGTTTAACCTACGCCAGATCTCGTACCATAATGGCACTGTTTTCAACATGGCCCAGCCCTTAGTATTGGTGCCTATTCGCAAATGTTGCGGCCAATCTCCGTCTTTGCCAATTGATGCTACTGCAAGGATCCTGAATTTTCCTTTGGTATCAATTTTATCAATATTCACAACTTCAGCGCCAAAGGTTCCAAAGGTTACACCTGGCCAACCGCTGAATACTAACGCCGGCCACCCTTCGAATTGCAAACGTATTTCATCTCCTTTTTCCAACAATACCACATCCATAGGGTCTGCAAACAGCTCAACTGCAAGTTTAGGATTCAATGGCATGATACTTACAACTTCCTCTCCTTCTTTAATGGTTTCACCTACACCAGTTCTTAAGGCTTTTACAATATAACCATCCTGAGGGGCCGTAATATAATAGAACGAACTTCTGATCTGCATGTTCACATAATCATTGTTCATTTTGCTGATCTGTCCTTCTGTATCGTAATAGTATGATAAGGTTGAATTCAATTCACTTTCACTTTTCGAGATCTTATCAAGATATTCAGCTTCTATGGAGTTCAATTCAATCTGAGCATTCACGAGCTCATTCTTGCTGGTGTAAAATTTATTCTCGCTGCTTAAAAGTTTGGCTTGCGCTTCCTGAAGTTTTAATTCTCTTGCTTCAAGATCTGTTTTTGACTTTAAGCCTTGTTCAAACAATTTCACCTGACGATCAAATTGTTCTTTGGCAATATTGAAGTTTGTTTTCGCTGCCACAAAATCAATGCTATCGCTTTGGATCTTTAGCTTGCTTTGCTGCACTTTGTTCTTGGCTTTCTCAATGCTAAATTTCAAGCCTTCCTGAAGAGCCATGATCTGTTTTTCCAACGCCAATGATTTTTCGCGCGTTGAGCTTATGGCATTTTCTTTGGCTGAGATCTGTTCTTTGATCCTTACCAGATATTCCGGATCAAAGAATTTATCTTTGATCTCTGACAGAAATAAGATCGTATCACCTTTTTTGATCTCCTGCCCCTCCTGCACATACCATTTTTCAATTCGCCCAGCTATGGTTGAATGAACTGACTGGGGGCGGTCTGCAGGATTCAGAGAAGTTAATCGGCCTTTAACTTCAAAGTTCTGTGTCCATGGCATAAACAGGAGTATGACCAGTCCTATCAGTATAAAGGCAATGACCCTGTTTGTTTTTCTGATACGTTTTGGTGTGGTCACCAAAGAGAATGTAAAGTATCGTTTATTGTCAATATTGATCATTTTTTATTGCAAATTAGAATTGTTACTGTATTCGGTAAGTTAGCTGAAATATATTGTTTCAAGTCTTCGGCCTTTATTCCAGATGGCAATAATAATTCGTCCAATATCAAAAGTTTAGGCTGCTTTAAAATACATCTGGTTAAGATCAGTATCCTAAGGAAATTATTTCCCCAGTTATAGTTACCTCCCAGGATCTCTGTGCGAAGTCCTTCAGGTGCTAGGTTTAATATATCGCCATAATTGAAATGGGTCAGGAAATTCAATATATCCTCATCACAAATATGTTTATTGTCCAACGTAATATTTTCTTTTATAGACCCGTCAAACAGATTCTCACGATTGCTATAGGCTGCCGTGTGATTGTTAAGAAAATTCGAATTGAGTAGTTTGATACTAATTTTATTAAAGTTGATATCACCTTTGTAATCGTCAATTTGTTTACTTAGGATCTCAATAAAATTATTCACCGAATTCCTTTTTGGGAACATCAGGTCTGTTATTTGTCCTGATTGGGCAATGAGATCGATTGGCTCATCCTTTTCAGCGATCTTTAATCCTGCAATTTGAAGTGTCAATGGCTTGTTAAAGTTGATTCTTTGTCTTTGTTTATCAACATGGGTTGGTAAGATGGCAACTTGCGAAAGTTTCTCAATACTTGTAAGAATATCGTAAATGCTTTCTATTTTGAAGATCAGTTTTTCTATCGAGTTCACAACAAGAAGAATAATGATCTCGCTTGCTACAAGTTGGCCAAGAGTGATGGCATTGTTGAGAAGCAAGGCATAACCCGCAATAAGAAGGCCGGCTGTAATTAACACACTGAAACCTATAAAGGCCATATATTGCGTTACTAGAATTTTAAAATGTTTCTTACGTGCCAACACATAACCACTCACCAGTACATCCATTTTCTCGAGATGGTGGTTGGTGTTGTTGTAATTTCTGAAACTGTCTCGGGCTCTTGCAACTTGTTGGAGCCAGTTAACAGTGAGGTATTTGTATTTTGATTCTTTCAAGCTTGTTTCTAATCCTTTATTGCCGGTATACTTGATCACTAACCAAACAATGATAATGAGGAAAGCACTGAATGCAATGAACAAAGGGTGGTAAAATGATAAGATGAGCAAACCAAAGATGATCTGTATGATTGAGGTTGTCAGATCAATAAGTACACCCGTTAATCCTTTTTGCAAGGTCACCAGATCAAAGAACCTATTCATCATTTCTGGAGGATAGATCTTTTTAATGATGGAATTGGAAAGTTTAGGGATCTTATTGATGAAGTCAAATGCAGTTCTGGCAAATAAACGTTGTTGAATGATCTCCATGATCCAAAGTTTAACGATCTGCAGAATGCCGCTAGCAAGAACTCCAAATACGATCAGGATGATCAATATAAAACCTGACGCGGTGAACTTGCCCATTTGTAAAAAGTTGATTAGGCTTTGTATACCTAATGGAATCGTTAATCCAACAATACCTCCAATGCTAGCGTAAAAGAAAAGATTGAAGATGACTTAAATGTCAACGATTAACACGGCTAGTAATTTGTTAAAGGCAGTATCGTTCTCTTTAGCTTTAAGCAAGGCAATGTAATTACTGTCGTTCATCAAGGCAGTGATCACATTTTCAAAGTTAGTTTGCGTTAGAAATGAGCTTACATTGAATTCTTGCAATGGAATGTTCTTTACAATTCCTGTTTTGCAATTCAATTGAACATAGTTTTTTTCTTTACGTTCAGTAATAAACGGAATAGTTTCGCCTTAGATCTCTTTGAAAAGAAGAACAGGAACATTCTCTGTATGCAAAAGCTCCTCAATTTCATCAAGTGAATATTGATGGCCAACGAAAATCATGTTCAGATAGGATCC
>DAISHL010000279.1:0-3557 GCA_036822555.1 Bacteroidota bacterium
TGGTTTCTTCTCTGTCTTCAATGGTGACGCACTAAAAAGCGTTGAACTTGTAAAGGGAGGTTTTCCTGCGAGATATGGAGGCAGATTGTCTTCAGTAATTGATTTGCAAATGAAAGACGGAAACAAAGAAAAGATCCACGGGGAAGCAGGTATTGGTATCATCTCTTCCAGATTAACCTTAGAAGGACCTATTATTAAGGACAAATGTTCATTTTTAGTTTCAGCCCGACGAACCTACATTGATGCATTAATATATCCCTATTTAAAACCAGAAGCCAGAGGAGGGTACTACTTTTACGATCTTAATGCAAAAGTGAATTATGTTTTTGATGACAAGAATAGATTGTATTTAAGCGGTTATTTCGGAAAAGACAAATTTTATTTTCGCTCAAAAGGTGAAAACTCAGATAGCAAAGCAGGTCTAGATTGGGGGAATGCAACTTCTACGTTACGTTGGAATCATTTGTTTAACAGTAGATTATTTTCGAATGCTTCCATTATTTTTACAAACTACAAGTTAGGAATTACCAATACTGAAAAATATGGCACTGATTTCTTTACCCTCAATTATAAATCAAATATAAGAGATGTTGGTGTAAAATATAACTTCGACTTTATACCAACCCCAAACCACTACATAAAATTTGGCTTCAACAGCATTTGGCATCATTTTGTTCCTCAAGCCCTGGTAATAAAATCATCAGACCCATCGGGTAACCTGAACAATAGATCAAAACCTCTGGAAACTTTTGAAAGCGGTGTATTTATTGAAGATGATTGGAAAGCTACTTCCAAATTAAGAATGAATATTGGCATGAGGGTTTCTGCGGTTTCCAGCAATGGTGAACACTTTTTCAATCCTGAACCTAGGGCATCAATGAGGTATTTACTTGGCAATGACCTCTCTTTAAAAACATCTTATGCATTAATGAATCAATATCTTCATTTATTATCTAATACCGGCATTGGTTTACCAACAGACCTATGGGTTCCGGCAACAAACAAAACCAAGCCTCAGCAATCGCAACAAATTGCGCTTGGAATAGCGAAAGATCTTACCGATAAAAATTTGACCATTACCATAGAAGGCTATTACAAATGGATGAAAAATGTATTGAATTACAAAGAAGGAGCCAGCTTTTTTGCCATCAACGACAATTCTAATTCAGATTCAAAAACAGATTGGCAAAACAATGTAGTATCAGGAAATGGTTGGAGTTATGGTGGTGAATTACTCATTCAAAAAAAAGCAGGAAAATTTACCGGCTGGATCGGATATACGTTAGCTTGGACATGGCTGCAATTTGATTCTTTGAACTTCGGAGAAAAATTCCATCCACGTTATGACAGAAGGCATGACATTTCCCTGGTAGGGATGTATAAAATAAACGACCGCATCAATATTGCAGCTACTTGGGTATATGGAACAGGTAACGCAATTACATTACCTCTTTCATCCTATGCCATTGAACAAAACACACCATTTCCTACTTACAACACAGGATTTTACACGTGGCCAAATTCAGTTAATGATTATGGTAAGAAGAATTCATTTCGCATGGCTCCTTATCACCGTCTTGATTTCGGGATACAATTTCACAGACAATACAAAAAGTATGAAAAGATCTTTGAATTCAGTGTTTATAATGTGTATAGCAGGCAAAACCCTTTCTTTTATTATTCGGAATACAGCCCCAGTGCAAAAAGAAACAAATAGATGCAGGTATCATTGTTTCCAATATAACCAAGTGTATCATGGACGTTTAAATTTTAAAAAATGAAAGCAATAACTTCAATTATAATCTTTTCAGCTCTATTGATAGCTTGTCGTAAAGAGGCAAATATTAAATTGCCAGAGACAAAATCATTGCCAGTTATTTATAGTTTCATTTGTCCTGAAGACTCTTTGCTGCGTGTTAAAGTAACAGCCAGCCAACCCTTATATCAAAGTTCCGGAACAGATATTTACTCCCCTATCACCAATGCCATTGTTGAGATCAGAGGCGAACAAGGTAACGCTCGGTTTATTTACAATGTTAATACTGAATATTATGAACTCAACTCCAGTTCATATCCATTAGCACCTGGTAAAACTTATAAGCTCAATGTTACAATGGCTAATGGGGATGTTGCCTTTGCGGAAACACAGATCCCTTTAACCCAAGTTGCAATAGATAAAATAACTTATGAAATAATCAAAGATCAATACTCTGAGAGTAAAAATTTTAAAGTTTCTTTCACAGATGAGTCGGGTAAAAAGAATTATTATAGTTTATCTGTTGCTGCTATAAGTAATGGTCTATTAGGAGACACTTTATACTCAGATTGTGGCATAAGAACTCTTTTTGATGATGTTAATAGAGATGGTGAATACACTACCTTAAGCGGTAGGTACTATTATTATGAAAGTGACACAATCAAGATTTATGAAGCATACTTACTCAATTGCACAACTGAATTCCACAAGTATCATTTGTCACTTCAAAACTACTCCGGAGATAACCCTTTCTCTGAACCTACCTTGATTTACAATAATATTAAAGGCGGTTTTGGAAATTTTTCTTCCTATAGAAAATCAAGAAAAAGGATCACTATTTAATGATACACATATTTGTAAATCAGATAATCAACCTCAGCCTTACTCCATCTGAATACACCATTTTAAAACGATCCGAATTTAGAATTATTATTCTTTAGGCCGTTCAGAGATCAGATCATACTTGAAGTCACGCATCATAGGCACCTAACAATTTTGTACATTCACTTTCCTGCCTCATTTAACATCATAAATCCAAACGATTTTCTATCTTTCATTCAACCTCCAGAGCTGATCCATCTGTTGATTTCTATGGATAAATGTTAATCAATCTTTAGGTGGATTTTATAGGTTTAAATTACCTTTGTACCTGATTTTTACTCATTAAAAATATACCAAATGATTTACTTCTTCGGTATCCAAACCAACTCTGTATATGCCGTTCAAAAAAACAATGAGCTTTCACAGGCCGATATACAAAAATTAAATTGGTTGTTTGGGAACGCACACCTTATTGATAAACCTGTATTGAACGAAACTTTCGTTGGACCTCGTGCCAGCATGGTTACCCCTTGGAGTACCAATGCCGTGGAGATAACTCAAAACATGGGCATTGAAGGGATCATTCGCATTGAAGAATTTGCGAAGGTAGATCAGGAATTTTCAGCGTTTGACCCAATGCTATCCCAAAAGTACAAAGATCTGAACCAAGATATTTTCACCATCAACATTAAGCCTGAACCCATTCTTGAAATATCAGATATTGACTCTTACAACAAATCTGAGGGTCTGGCATTGAGTCCTGAAGAAGTGGATTACCTGAATAAACTCTCCGTGAAGATCGGAAAAAAATTGACCGACTCGGAGATCTTTGCTTTTTCGCAAGCCAATTCAGAGCACTGCCGTCATAAGATCTTCAATGGAACCTTTATGATCGATGGGCAAGAGAAACCTACCTCTCTTTTTAAACTCATCAAAAAAACATCGGAGACACATCCAAATGACATTGTTTCTGCCTACA
>DAISHL010000280.1:0-3554 GCA_036822555.1 Bacteroidota bacterium
GGTCCGGAAAAAGTTTATGCCAGTATTTGATCACTTCGTTTAAACGCATACCTGTAGTTTTTTTACAATCGTCTTCTGTAAAGGCTACACCAAACTCATTGAACCCGTTGATCATTGCTTTTCGCCATAATGGCTCACTGTCAATGATAACACCATCCATGTCAAAAATTACGGCGCGTGTCAAATGATGCATTGTTAATTACTTTGTTTAATAAATGCAAATATAGACTTAATTGATAGGCATCAGCCTTCTAACTTTGTCAATTATGCCTATATCAGAGTTAATAACTGAGCGTTGGTTGCAGGTTTCGGCAATTATTGGCCTATTGGCGTTCGTACTCATCATTATCAATTATTGTATCAATTATTGGGCATTAGCCTTCTTTAAAAGCTCACATTTAGTAACTACAGAATCTCATGAACCTGTGAGTGTGATCATTTGTGCGCGAAATGAAGATGAGAATCTGACAGAATTCTTGCCTAAGGTGTTAACTCAGGATCATCCAAATTTTGAAGTGATCGTTGTAAACGATTGCAGTTATGATAATACGGAAACAGTGATCGATGAGTTCATGAAGATCTTCCCGAACCTAAAGAAAGTGAACATTAAAGAAGACGCCTATTACAAGCATGGAAAGAAATTTGCAATTCTGGTGGGCATTAAGGCAGCGTCGCATGAGAACATGGTATTCATTGATGCCGATTGCTACCCAACGAGCGATCATTGGTTAAGAATGATGTCGCAGGGTTTTTCTAAAGAACGTGAAATAGTTTTAGGTTATGGCGCTCATGAATCTCAGGATAGTTTTATAAATAAACTGATTCGCTTTGATGCCTTTACAATTGCTGCACAATATTTGTCACATGCCATCAAAGGCAAAGCCTATATGGGCGTTGGAAGGAATCTTGCGTATAAAAAGGATCTGTTCTACAGGAACAAAGGCTTTTCAAACCATTACCACATCAATTCAGGTGACGATGATCTGTTCGTTAATCAGGTGGCAACCCCAACCAATGTGAATGTTTGTATAGATGGCAATGCTTTCACCATGTCAAAGCCAAAGCAAACATTCAAGGCCTGGAAACTGCAAAAGGCAAGACATTTGACCACTTCACCATTTTATTCATCCTCCACAAAAACACGAATTGGATTCAGTTATTTTTCACAGTATTTATTCTGGCTCAGTTTGATTCCTTTGTTCTTTTCAGTTAATACTGCCATCTTAGCCGGAGGATTATTTCTTTTGAAGGTTGTTTTTCAATGGTTGGTCATGCGAAAAGCAGCTATTAAGCTAAATGAACCTGATTTATGGGCACTAAGTTTCGTTTACGAGTTGTTTCTTTTGTTCATTTATCCTATCTTTCATTTGGCAAAAGCATTTTACAAGCCTAACAATTGGACGAACTAGAACATAATTTAAATAACCTTACTACCAAGGCGGTTTATGATTATAAACTTGTAAAAAGAGCCATTGAACATGGTGATCAAAAAGCCTATGCCGAATTATTGACCAGATACAGAGAAAGTGTTTATTTCATGATGCTGAAGATGGTGAATAATAAGGACGACGCAGATGATTTGACCATTGAGGCCTTTGGACGGTCATTTAAAAAACTCGATCAATACACACCTAATTACGCATTTAGTACCTGGCTCTTCAAAATTGCCAGTAACAATGCAATCGACTTTCTGCGCAAGAAGAAACTGTCCAATGCTGTATCCTTAGATATTAAAGTAGAGAATTCAGATTACGATACGTCTAACCTTATCAAATCTACCCATTTGAACCCTGAAGAGTTCTATATCAAAAAACAAAAGGTAGAGATGGTCCGTGGGGTAATTGATAAGCTGAAGCCTAAATACAAGGAGCTTGTGGAGATGTTCTATTTTCAAGAAATGAGTCACGAAGAGATCTCAGAAAGACTGAATCTTCCAATAGGTACAATTAAAGCTCAATTATTTAGGGCACGAGATTTTTTGTTTGAATTGATAAAGAATTCTGAACACGGTAAAAAATAAGCCACATCGACCTCCTATTAAAATATTTCCCTGACCTTACGAAGAAACAACAGGAGCAATTTGCTCAGTTAAAGGATCTATATGCCTTTTGGAATGAACAGATCAATGTGATCTCCAGAAAGGATATGGATAATTTCTATGAACGCCATGTTCTGCATTCTCTTGGTATTGCCAAGGTCATTCGCTTTAAAAAAGGCACAAAGATCATGGATGTTGGCACTGGTGGAGGATTTCCGGGCATACCACTGGCAATCATGTTCCCGGAGTGTTCTTTTCATCTGGTAGATAGTATCGGAAAAAAAATTAAAGTAGTGAACGAGGTATCAACTGCCATTGGATTATCAAATTTAACGGCACAACATGAGCGTGCAGAAAAAGTGGACGATAGATACCATTTTATTGTAAGCAGAGCAGTTACCGAATTCCCTGTGTTTTACAATTGGGTGCGTCAGAAATTCCTCAAAGAACAGATCAATCCTTTGGCCAATGGTATCTTGTATTTAAAGGGTGGTGATCTGCGAGAAGAGTTCGGGAAATTTTACGACAAATGCGATTTTTATGATCTAAAGGACTATTTCAGTGAGGAGTTCTTTGATACTAAAAAAGTGGTCTATCTACCAATATAAAGTTTTCTTTATTTCTGCTTTATCCTTGTTTTTATTATTCACCAAAAGGTTTATATTTGAGAAAACTAATTTGTTTAACTAACTAAAAAAAACATTTATGGCAACAAGAGGTAAAGTAAAAAGCGTAAAAGATATGGGTAACTCTGGAGTAGTTACAGATACAGTAAACAAAATCGATTACAATTTTGAGCAGCCAATGGGACAAGAACTTGGCATCGTGGAGGGTAAGATCGTTCGCATGGAGATCATCACCAAATCTGATGGCACACAGCTAGCCGTATCATTGGATCCTGTTGAAAAGGCAAAGATCCAAACTATGGACGTGGCCAATAACTCAGGAACTTTGGTTGATAATGGAGGTAACGTTCTGAAATTCTCGCAAAATTACATGACCGAACTGGGTTTACAGGTAGGTGATAAGGTGACCTATTCCATGGTTATGAGTGGTGGTGCATGGATGGCCACAACCTTGCAAAAAGTATAATCCAATTTTTCTTAATGCCGGACTTTATCCGGCTTTTTCTTTATGAAGACATTTCGTCTCTGTTTGTTCTTAGTGATCTGTTACGTTACCTCATTTTCTCAGGTACCGTTGGATTCCTTATTGCTTAGTTTGAGTAAGGCAAGCAGTGACTCAGCACGTATCTCAATTCGAAACAAACTCATTAACGAGTATATTTTTATTGATCGCTTCAAGGCAGAATCACTATTAAGTGAGAATCTGAAGCAAGTGAAGGAGGAAGATCCTTTAAATTACATGGAAACCCTTTATCTGCAAGGTATTTTTTCTGTAAACAATGAGAAGCAACAAGAAGCATTATTGAATTTCTCTGAACTTTTACGTTTGGCCCAGAAGCACAACAATGCTCAGTATATAGCCAAATCTTATTATGGACTAACCAAGTATT
>DAISHL010000281.1:0-3547 GCA_036822555.1 Bacteroidota bacterium
CAATTAAAGAAAATAGTTTAATTTAGTACTGTCCTAATTAAGGGAGGGTTACAATTACCGTATAGCCATAGAGAACAAGTATAGCGCCATGGATTACACTTACACCTATCCTCTTGGTGCGGTAAGTGATGATATGCTGAATGTGCTTAGCGTTTATCCAAATCCAAGCAATTCGCATTTCAATGTAGTAATGGATTCGAGAGTGAATGATATTGTAAGATTACGATTAAGCAACACCTTCGGACAAACAGTAAAGGTAATTGACATGGATATAAAGAAAGGATACAATCATCTAGACATCAATGCCGAAGATATCCCTAATAGAGTTTATATCCTGAACGTTGAGAACAATGTCAATGAAGTGATCTAAAAGATCAAGCTCATAAAGAATTAATTCCGGAAATAAAACATTTTATTGATCAGGTTTAAGGTTGTGTGATTTACGAAACCCTTAAGCCTATCACGCAGACATCATCCACTTGTTCCAGGTTGCCTTTCCATGATTCAAAATTCTCATTAAGAGATTGTGACTGATTATCAAAGGACTGATTGGCAATATTCAATAAAAATTCGTGGAGTTTTTTATACATTAATTTTTTGCCCTTTGGACCTCCGAACTGGTCGGCATAGCCGTCGGTAAATAAATACAGGGTATCGCTCTTTTCTAGTTTAAGTGAATGCAAAGTAAAGTCCTCTTTCTTCTCGCCGTATCCAACAGGCATGCGGTCATGAGGACATTCGATGAGCTTCTCATTGCTTATGATCACCGGACAATTGTTGGCTGCTGAATAGGTGATCTCTTTGGTATTCTGATCCATGCATAGCAACACTCCGTCAAATCCATCCTTTTGTCCCTCTTTACTGATATTATCGATCAATTTCTGACGAACATAATTGAATACTTCATTAGGCTTAAGGATATTCTTTTCACCAATGGCCTCATTTAAAAAGGAGATGCTCAACAAACTCATAAATGCTCCCGGAACCCCGTGGCCCGTAGAATCACACACTGCCAAATAGAACAGGTTGTCTTTTTTGGTGGCCCAGTAAAAATCGCCGGAAACAATATCCTTTGGTTTAAAATAAATGAAATTGCTGGCAATGTTGCTGTCAATAAATTCTTTATGTGCCAAAATAGTTGTTTGGATGCGTTTGGCGTACATGATACTATCGAGGATCTCTTTACGGCTTTGCTCCACAAGTTCTTTCTGTTCCTTCAGAATGATATTCATGCGCTTTTGCTTCTTCAGGTTTTTGTAAGAAATATATGAGAACACAAATACAAGGATCAATATACCCGCAATGAAATAAGATAACAGTCGCTGGTTTTGAAGTGATTTTTTTGCGATCATTTTATCTTGCTGTAAAAGTCTGTTCTCCTTTTCTTTGGTCTCAGTATCATATTTAGTTTGCAGTTCAAATAACTGTCCACGGCTCTCACTGTTATAGATCGAATCCTTCAAGCTCACGTATTTCTTGTAATATGCCAGGGCCTGTTCGGCATTACCTTTCTTTTCGAACAATTTGAATATTTGCAAGCACACCTCTTTTTGGTTGTCAATGGCCTTATCTTCCTCTGCGATCTGTAAGGTCATAAAATAATAATTCAGAGCCGTGTTCAGTTTATTCTTATTAAAATCAATGTTACCTAAAGTGGAATAGGCCAATGATTTTCCATAACGGTTATTGGCCTTCTCCAAGATGGGCAAAGCCTTTTTAGCATAATACGAAGCGGAATCAAGCATACCCAGTTGAATGAATGATTCAGCCATGTTCACATAAGCGAAAGAAGATTGAAGGTCCTTGTTGGCATTTTCAAATACCATTTTTGCATAGCGCAATTCATTTATGGCTTCATTATGTTTACCCTGTTTGCCGTAAACTGAACTGATACCGAAAACCGCAATGGCTCTTGCCAATTTACTGTTCCCTTGTTCTGCCCGGTCGGCTGCTTGCTTAAAGAATACGAGAGCTTTGTCAAGATCATTCAAACCTAAATATGTGTTTCCTATGGAATTACTGGAGTTTGACGCACGTTTATAATCCTTATTCTCTTCGTGGATCTTTGAAGCGCGCAAGAAATACTCAAGAGCAAAACTATAAGCCCCTTTTGCATTGTAATATTCCCCTAAACTTTGGCAAGCCGCTGCTTCCCCGTGTTTATACCCGATTTTTTTTGCTACCTCCAGATTCTCCTTGCCATAATTCTCAACTTTTGTTGGATCGGTGAATTGCAAATGATTGATCAGATTATTTGTATAAATAACCTTCAGGGTATCGGCTTTTGCAGAATTAATGAGATTCATTAAGGAATCCTTGACAGGATCCACTTGAGAAAAGACCCTTGTGATCAGGCACAAGAATAGTATCTGTAATCTAAACATTTTTTAAGTTGTTCAAATTTAGAATTTTAAACCGATAACTCTAACATCATCGATCTGCTCTAAATTCACTTTCCACTCCTCAAAATTCGTTACGAGTAACTCGCATTGTTTTTCAAGTGAAAGTTTACTGATGGTTTGGATGTACTCGTTCAGTTTTTTATACATGAACTTCTTGCCACGAGGGCCACCGAATTGATCGGCATATCCATCAGTATACAGATATAAAGTATCGCCTTTCTTTATCTTTAGCGTTTGAAGTGTAAATTTTTCTTGTCGCTCACCATAACCCACAGGCATCCTGTCGGCATTCAGTTCAGTGAGTTTCGATTCACGCACCAACAACGGCGAGTTGAAGGCTGCAGCATAGGTAACCTCTCCTGTGGTCTTATTGAAACATACCAATGTACCATCAAATCCATCCTTTTGTCCCTCTTTACTGATATTGTTTATCAGTTTCTCGCGTACGTAGTTGAATACCTCATTTGGTGCTGAGATGTTCTTCTCATTGATGGCCTCGTTCAAGAAAGAAATATTCAATAAACTCATGAATGCACCAGGAACACCATGTCCGGTGCTGTCACATACAGCAAGATAGATCAGTTCGTGATTCTCCAGAATACCTTTTTCATTTACTACAGGTGCTAACTTTTTGGTTGCCCAATAAAAATCTCCTGAAACAATATCCTTTGGTTTAAAATACACAAAGCTTTCATTGAAGGTATCATTGAACAAATTGGTCTCCGTCATTAATGCCAACTGGATCTTCTTTGCATACTGGATACTGTCTGTGATGTCCTTATTCTTTTCTTCAATAATGGCCTTTTGTTTTGAAACCTCCTCAGTTCTTGCCTTTACCTTCTCTTCAAGGTTCTCGTATAAGGCAGCATTATCAACCGCAATTGCAACTGAGTTGGCAATGTTTCGGAGCACGTTCAGTTGATACTCAGAGTAAGCATTCTTTGAGAAACTCTGTACGGTGATCACACCTATCTTCTTATCCTTAGAGAACAGCGGCATGTAAATGATAGAGAGTGGTATGTCTCCGGCCACCGGGGCTTTGATGTTCTTGATGTATTTGTTGTAATCTGTATGAAGATCATTGATGAGGATCTCCTTTTCATTCTCAAGTGACCAAACTGCAAACCTATCCTTATCCTTTAAAA
>DAISHL010000282.1:0-3524 GCA_036822555.1 Bacteroidota bacterium
GGTGAGAAAATATAAAGTGAAATCCTTTAAAGAATTTAAAAATGAAAAATCTTAGAAACATTAAATATATCGTAGTGCATTGTACCGCAACGCCACCAACAACTACCGTTGAATCCATTAAACGTTATTGGAAAGAACAACGTGGTTGGGGTGATACACCGGGCTACCATTACTTAATCCAACGACAAGGTAATTTGATTCAGTTGTTAGATGAAAGCAAAAACAGCTATGGCGTGTACGCTCACAATTCAAATTGTATTAGCATCGCCTACATCGGTGGAATTGATAAGGATGGCAAACCACAAGACAACAGAACAGATGCACAAAAACATTCCATGTTTGATTTGATTGTTTCTCTAACTGAGAAATATCCAAATGCACAAGTGTTGGGACATCGTGATTTTGTAGGAGTGAAAAAAGCCTGTCCTTGTTTCGATGTGAAGAAGTGGTTAAGTGAGTATGAACCCGATTTAGGAAACGCTGCATAATGTTGCTATCGAAGATCAAAGGTATTCTACGAAGTAAAGGATATGAACTCTACACAAAGCCGAATCAATTAAACATAGTTGGGATTAGATCACCAAATACTATTCCTAATCGCTTTGATGATGAAATACATGTCTTTTACAAGGTAGCCCCACTAAAATGGCATTATCATGTTTACAAGGTAACAACCGATCCGGGTACATTTTGGTTGCGAAATCCAATGCAACCTCAAGGTACAGCCATATTAGCCCAAGGTCAATACAAAGGGGCTTATAGAATTGGATTGCATCAAGGGAAGTACAAAGCATTGGTTCAATCAAAACCAATAACTGTAATACGAGATTACGACAGAGATGCAAAACTTGATTTTAAAAATGGCACAAAGAGCAAAGGGATGTATGGGATTAATATCCACCGTGCAAGTTTGAATGGGATCACAAAGCAAGTAGATAAATACTCTGCCGGATGTCAAGTGTTTTCAAACATCAATGAGTTCAAGGAATTCCTGAGTTTGTGTGAAAAGCACATGAGTTTATACGGTAACAGTTTTACATATACGCTGATTGATTTTAGAGCGGTAAAGCGACAATCCTTTAAGCGTTGGGCAATCGGAACGGTAACTGTAGCATTAGGTTTAACAGCCTTGTGGGGAATTCAAAAAAGGAAAAAGAAAAAACAAAGATGAAAAATCGATTCATAACAGCTTTAGCACAATTGCTAAAAGATAAAAATGGTAATACCAGTCTGCGTGAAGTAGTAACAGTCTTGTTTGTGATTGTGTTGCTCGTGAGTTGGATTGCAGATCAGTTCTTTGAATTACAAATGCCCGAACACATGTTTTATGGCTTTATAAGCCTTGTGGGAGCAGGTTGCTTCGGGTACTCGATTGAAAAAAAACAAGTGTAAAATTTAAAAACTAATAAATATGAAACAGTTATTTTCTGCCTTTATCATAGGCATCATAGTGTGTTTCATCGCTGTAAAAAGCTGCGATGACTAACCAAAACAGGTAAATGTAATAGAAATCAAAAAGGAGATTAAAACATCCGGCATATTAGCAGAAACGGTTAATCACGAATACGAAAAAGCGAAACAAGAGTTCTCCAAAGTTGCCGATTCTTTGAAAACTGAAAACCAAAAGCTAAATGTTAAACTGCAAGTAACAAGAGCGTTATTGAAGAAGCAGCAAACAGTAGTTGTAAGAAACATTCCTTGTGATACATTACGAAAGGAAGTTATAGTGCTGAACGATTTATGTAATGCTCAAGATAGTTTATGCAGCGTTTCCATTAGTTCGCTCAATCAAGCGGTTGCAGTCAGGGATTCACAAATTGTAATGTGTAACAGGAGCTATCAATCCATGTTCGACATACAAAAAGAAAATCAGCAAAGACAAATGCAATTAGCGGAAGAGTTGAATACAGCTTACAAGGCAAACAGAAAGAAGCGTTTTGAAAACAAAATGCTCACCTATGGGCTAATGATAATGTCGGGAATAACAACAACACTATTTATTAAATCACAGCAATAATGATAAAAGAGAAAACTATCGTTTCAGCCACCACACTTGCAGCCTCTCTACTGATGTATTTCTATGCGAAAACCGCACAAAAAGACGCAGTTCCCTATGTGATGATTGGTGGTTTTATGGGAGCGGTCATCGGAGAGAGCATTGTTGAATATATAAACAAAAATAAAAAAGACTAAGTATGGCAACTATTATTGAAAACAACGGAGGCAGCATAAAGATTACCGAGAATGGTTCATCACGTTTTGTTCTGAAGTATCAAGTTCGTGAAGTGGAAATCGTAAGAGATACCATTATCAAAATTGACATCGGACAAGGTGCGTTAAACAACATCTTTATCGATCAGGCAGATGTCACTGCTCCAGCAACTGCAACAGTTGAAGAGTTAAGAGATCAAATCATTGGTATGCTGCAAACCAATGTAACAGGAACAGCAACTGAAGCCAAACAAACTGAAGAGATTAACGAGATCAAAAATCTTCAGGCTGTGGTTGGGAACTTGCAAGCGAAGGTAAATTCATTGGATGACAAAACATTCTTTCAGCCTAAGTTAGTTGATGAGAGTAATGCAAATGTTGTGTACAATGGATTCGCTGTACCGGGAACAGCAGTTGATGCGCCTGTTTGGGCAATTCAGAAAGTAACCAAAACGAATGGTGTTTATTCCTACCAATGGGCAGGAGGTAACAGAAACTTCGACAAAATTTGGAACAACAGAAAAGCATTAATCTATAGCTAAAATCAAAGAGCCTCTTTCGGGAGGCTCTTTATTCTTTTTAAAATGAAAACACCAATAACATACTACGGAGGGAAACAAACCCTATTAAAATACCTACTCCCTTTGATTCCGCAGCACAGATTGTACTGCGAACCGTTCTTTGGTGGTGGTGCAGTATTTTTTGCTAAACCGAAGTCGGAAGTAGAAGTCATTAATGATATCAATAATGAAGTCATTAATTTTTTCAAAGTAATAAAAACGAAGTTCCCTGAACTTCAAAAAGAAATTCAATCAACCTTACACAGTCGTGAACTTTATAAAAGAGCGATGGAGATTTATAATAACCCCACAAAATATTCAGATGTGAAACGTGCATGGGCATTATGGACAGCAACAAATCAAGGTTTCGCTGGCATGATAGGCTCTTGGGGTTTTGGTAAGGATGATTCAAAAGAAGCAGCACTCGCCAATAAAAGAGATGCTTTTACAAAGGAGTATGAACAACGACTCACAAAAGTGCAAGTCGAAAATAATAGTGCAATCAAAGTAATAAACAGATGCGATGACAAAGAAACATTTATCTATGCAGACCCTCCGTACATTGGTTCGGATCAAGGTCATTATAAAGGTTATTCAGAAAACGATTATCGAGAACTTCTCGATGCGCTTTCCAAGGTAAAGGGTAAGTTTTTGTTGAGTTCTAATCCTTCAAAAATATTAACCTCTTACATCAATAAATATAAGTGGAAAGTTCTAAAGGTCACTAAAAGTGTAGCAGTAACGAAGCACACC
>DAISHL010000283.1:0-3521 GCA_036822555.1 Bacteroidota bacterium
ACGGATACTATGCCGGAAAAGAAACGGTGAACTATGGCAATGTTGAAATGAGCGCTTAAAAACACCATCTTAACGCTAACTCCAAACAGCAAGGAATCAGCCATTACAGACGTGTTGCGTACTTCTAAAAAAATGCTGAGTAAATATTTTGCCGGACTTTTCATTGACATGCTTATTGTTGGTACAGTATCCGGCACTTTGATGTATGCTTTTGGAATAAAAAATGCCCTGATCATTGGATTTACTGCAGGTATCCTTAATGTAGTGCCTTACATCGGTTCGATGATCACCATGATCATTGCCATTTTTCTTGGTGTAAGTGGCTGCATAACCTCCATTGAATACGCGATCATTGGTGGCGTGATCACAAAGATCTTTTTCATTCTTTTCTCTATCAATCTGGCAGATGGATTCATACTTCAACCGATCATCTTCTCGAGTTCTGTAAAGGCTCACCCATTGGAGATCTTTATTGTAACATTAATGGGAGCCATTGCCGGAGGTATTGTTGGGATGATCATTGCGCTTCCTGCATACACCATCTTACGTATCATTGCGAAAGAATTCTTATCTCAATTTAAAGTATTTAAAAAGCTTACTGAAAAACTGAACGACTAATGGAAGACATTCTCCACTTTTTAAAGGCCTTGAAAAAGAACAATAACAGAGAGTGGTTTGAAAAGCACAAACCAGACTATCTAAAGGCTAAAACCGAACTTGAAAGCACTGTAAATAAACTTCTGTCAGGTCTTAAAAAATTTGACAAGGCCATTGCCAACGATCTGGAAGCAAAGGATTGCATCTTCAGGATCTACAAGGATGTGAGATTTAGCAAAGATAAATCACCTTACAAGACCAATATGGGCGCCAGTATGAATCCAGGTGGAAGAAAATCGCCGATCCCGGGTTATTACCTGCATATTGAACCGGGAAATTCATTTGTGGCCGGAGGGGCCTACATGCCGGAACCTTCATTTTTAAATGCCATAAGACAGGAGATAGATTACAATGGAGATGATCTTCAGAAGATCTTTGATGCCAAGAAATTCAGATCGGTGTTTGATGGTCTCGATCCCATTGATGTTTTGAAGACCGTTCCTAAAGGGTATGCAAAAGACCATAAGTACATCAACTATTTAAAGCACAAACATTTTATTGTAACCAAGGATCTGAGTGATCAGGATGTTAGCAGTTCAAAACTGGAAACAATTGTATTGGACCATTTTAAAACCATGGTGCCATTTTTGGAATTCCTCAGGGAGGCAATGCCCAAATAAAAAAAAGCAAAATTGCTTTGAATATTAAAAAAATCATTAATTTTGCGGTCGCTAAACGGTAGATGTAGCTCAGTTGGTTAGAGCACCAGATTGTGGTTCTGGGTGTCGTGGGGTCGAATCCCATCATTTACCCAAAAATTAAACCTTGCTTTCGCAAGGTTTTTTTGTTTTTATACACTATTTTGGTGTTTATTTAGTTTACATACCATTACATGCTTCTCAAGATCATCCATAGTTTATTTACAAAAGGAAGTGTTGCGGTTGTAAATTTTCTGATACTGATCATCTCTTCCCGTTACCTGGGGGTATCTACCAGAGGAGAGATCAGTTTGATCATCTTAAACCTATCGGTCATACAATTGATCAATGAAGTTTATACGGGCTACAGTCTCGTACACTACATTTCAAAATTCAACATTCACAAGATCTACGCCAATGGTGTGATCTTTACCTTGTTCACAACCCTTGCCACCAATGCGGTATTTTATCTTATTGGTGAGCAGATCGAAGGGTATCAGCTGCTATTTCTTTTGCTATCTGTCATGGTGATCCTCAACACCTTTAATTGTGTACTTATTTTGGCAAGGGAGTTTTACAAAATGTACAATTTTCTCAGCATCATTCAACCCGCTTTGCTACTTGCCGGTATTTTCATCTACACCTTTATCCTGAAAGACTTTACACTTGGTGCCTTCCTATGGCCTTTATTGATCTCCTTTGGAATTTCACTTTCTGTTTCTACCATTTTTGTGATTCGCTATGTATTGATCAATAACACATCGCAGGACTTTGAATTAAAACCTATCCTGATCAATGGTCTCTACTGTCAGTTAGCTGCGCTGATGTACGTTCTGAGCAGCAGATTGAGTTATTACCTTCTTGAAACCAAACCCGATGTGGGGCTTTCTTCCACATCGTCCTCCCTTCTCGGCTCGGGACTCATCGTCACCAATTCTGTGACTCCCATCCTGCTTTCTAAAGTTGCCATTACAGGAAATAACCTGAAAAGTGTTCAACTCACGCAAATTCTCGCAAAAACATGTATGCTATTCAGTATCCTTGCTATTGCCGTTGTATATCTGATCCCTGATTCATTATTTATTCTTTTACTGGGCAATACTTTTAGTGGAAGTAAAGAGATCATGATGTTATTATCTCCCGGAATTATTTTTTTAAGCTTCTCAGGGATCATCAGTCATTATTATTCAGGCATCGGCAAATTAAAGACCGTAAGCTTTTACAATTTTTTCGGATTTGCAGCGAGTATAGTTCTGGCGCCTTGGTTAATTAAGGATCATGGCATATTTGGCGCAGCCTTAACCACCAATGTTGCCTATTTTATTACCTTTTGCGCTGCGCTAATAGTTTTCAGCAAGGATAACTCCCTATCGATCCGAAGTCTTACTGAATTTAAAAACGATTTCAGGGAACTGAAACACCTGTTCACTTCAGGCACTTAATTTAAGGATATAAGACACAAGCATAATGCTTGTGGATGCCAGAAACAAGAACAGGATCACCATTGCTTTCTTGCTAGTACTTGAAAAGATCTGCCATATAAGCATTCCTAGAGTGGCGAGGTAAGGGATCAAGGCAGGGAACAACCTGACAGAATCAACAATATTGCCACGTAATAAAGCGATGAATGCCCGCTGGATTCCACATCCCGGGCATTCAACATGTAAGTATTTTACAAACACACATGCTCCCATGTGTGCCTCTAACCAATCAAGCATTAGTGCATTTCACTCCAAGGGATCATTGAGAACGCCGCACCTAAAATTGCAATGTAAACAATGTAGAACAACAACACCAATGTGCTTAAGCTTAACCCAACAATGGCACAAACTCTACCCGCCTTTAAATTGCTGTATGAGGCAGGATTGTAATCACCTGGATTAGCTTTGTACAATGCCAGGTCCTTTTTTGCAAGCACCAAAGCAATGATACCGCAGGCAATACCAATTAAACCGGCACAGAAACATCCGGGAAAAATTGAGCAGATGCCTAGCACCAATACTGCAACTGCATTAGGTAAATTCTTTTGTGGAACAAATCCACTGCCCGGCATTGGATTCATGTTCTGAGGGTTGTTGATGTTTTCCATTGAAATTTATTTACCCTCTAAAATAAAACATTTTTATCAATTGAAATGAATAGTAATTAACAATGCTTGGTTTCTAACATTCAATTTTTGAATGTCCTTTAATTTACCTAATATTTAAACCGAAGCTACAATTAGTC
>DAISHL010000284.1:0-3501 GCA_036822555.1 Bacteroidota bacterium
TGGGGCCTATACAATCCTTGAAGTTCGACTAGGTGAGTTTTAAACACAAAACGGCTGCTGCTCACGCAGTAAAACACATATCGTTTAAGATCAATAAAGGTGAGACCGTTGCGTTTGTTGGACCAAGCGGAAGCGGGAAAACAACTCTGGTTAAATTGCTTGTTGGTTTGTACCGTCCGGTTGAAGGAAACATTGATTATAATGGAATAAGCGCATCATCAATTGATATCAATGAACTTCGTCGTCAACTGGGATTTGTAACACAAGACCCACAGCTATTTAGCGGCACCATTAAGGATAATTTACTGTTTGTAAAACCCAATGCCTCCGATGCAGAGATATTGAGTGCGCTTGAGAAAGCTGCCTGTCAGAAATTATTAAAGCGAGCAGACAAAGGCATAGATACTACCATAGGTGAAGGTGGTATCAAAGTGAGTGGAGGTGAAAAACAGCGTTTATCAATTGCCAGGGCTTTGATCCGTAATCCTAAGTTGCTGATCTTTGATGAGGCTACATCTGCATTGGATTCATTAACAGAGGAAGAGATCTCTGAAACAATAAGGGAATTATCTAAAAATAAAGAACAGATCACGGTGTTGATCGCTCACAGATTGTCAACCATCATGCATGCCGATAAGATCATTGTGCTTGAACAGGGAGAGATCATTGAGCAAGGAAAGCATGAGGATCTGGTAGCACTTAAAGGCCTATATTACGCAATGTGGCGTCAACAAATAGGTGAGCGAAAGAAGCTTAGTTAATTTTAACAATTCAGGAAAGCAACTAACTGTATTAAGTTTTACTTTTGTTTAAGAATTAATGAAGTATTATTGGCATAGAGCGATTATTGTTTGTGTAGTGGTGATATATGTATTCACAACTATTGGCGTTTCTGTGATATCACATTACTGCGGTGGTGAACTTCAGGATGTGTCGGTGTTCACTGCGCCTGATTCGTGCTGTGGTGGCGAAGAGGAAGAGATGCCTGTAAGTGATGACGGGTGTTGTAAAAATGAAACACAGCATTTTAGTTACAAATCTGATTTTTTAATTGGTAATGCTACTCATGATGTTAAAGCTCCTATTCAGTACTTGTCTGAATATTTTTATTCAGCAAAAGAAATTCAATTAGAAGAGAAGTTGGGTTTACATATCAACCTTTTTAAAAGTTCACATCCGCCGGACGATCCTGTTCAACGGCATATCATTTCAGTCTCAGTTCTTAGAATTTGATCCTTTCTTTTAGGCATAGCCTATCTGTTCACGGTTCATGTATTGGGCATTTTAAAATAAAACGATTATTAACATTAATATTTTTACAATGAGACTATCATTAATTATTGCAATCATATTGATCGCATTTAAATTCAAGGCACAAACTGGTGTTGTTACTCATACAATATCCGTAAAGGGAAATTGTGAAGAATGCAAAGAACGTATTGAGAATGCAGCCGACATCAAGGGCGTTAAAATTTGCAAGTGGGATGCAAATACACATGTTGCCACTGTTACATTTGATTCTTCTAAAACAACATTAGAGACAATAGAAAAGGCCATAGCAAAAGCCGGCTACGAAACTGCGAGCCAAAAGGCAGATCCAAAGGCGTATGCTAAATTGCCTAAATGCTGCAAGTATAACGACGGCGTTTGCGAGGATAAAAAATAAACTGTGCACTTATGAAGAAGTTTATTTTCCTGCTTTTGGCGGCTAGCGTTAGAATTCAAGCGTATGCCCAATTGAAAGGCAGGGTTGTTGAATTCAATTCAGATAAAAAAGCAAACACGCCCGTTCCCGGTGTTACTTTGTTTTGGAAAGGTACGTCTGTTTTTGCAACTACGAATGAACAGGGTATGTTCTCTATTGCCACATCTAGCCTGTCAAATCGGTTGGTGGTATCTTCCATCGGTTATAAAAGTGATACCTTAACCATAAAGGATACAACAAAGTTGCTGACCATCAAATTGAGGGCAGGAATTGACCTCAATGAGATTGAGGTTATTTATGAGACCAATGGCACTACGTTCACGTATCTTAATCCAATAAAAACGGAGATCATGAATGAGCGTTATCTGATGAAAGCCGCATGTTGTAATCTTTCGGAGAGCTTTGAGACCAATCCGAGTGTGGATGTGAATTTTTCTGATGCGGTTAGTGGAACCAAACAAATTCAGATGCTCGGCCTTTCCGGAAAATATGCACAGATAACAAAGGAGAACATGCCTTATTTACGTGGGCTTGCGAGTGCATATGGGTTGAATTTCATTCCGGGCACCTGGATACAGTCCATACAATTAAGTAAAGGAGCAGGCTCTGTGGTGAATGGGTATGAAAGTTTTACCGGGCAAATAAACACAGAATTGCAAGATCCCAATACAAGTGACAAACTGAATATTAGTGCCTATGCGAATCAAAACGGAAGCAATGAATAAAATCTGAATGTGAAGCATCGCTTTAATCCGAAGTTTTCTGCAGGCTTATTGAGCCATGCCAGTTTTAATCCGATAAAAGAGGATCTTAACAATGATAGGTTCCTTGATATTCCAACCGGTAAACAATACAATGTGGTGAATAAGTATGCATATCAATCTGACAAAGGTTTTGAGGCTCAGTTCGGCGGCTCATACCTGCAGGATGAACGCAATGGAGGTCAATTCCCGCAACTGATGAATGGATATCAGGATGGTGACAGCCTTTATCAGATATCAATTTGGAATAAGAAGTGGGAAGTGTATAGTAAAACCGGATTTGTATTTCGAGAGCACCCGGGTACAAGTATGGGTTTGCAACTTTCTTATCTTGATCATGACCAGAATAATTTTTACGGATTCAACCAATACAAAGGCAATCAAAAGACCTTTTATGCGAATTATATTTTTCAAGGATTGATAGGAACAACCGATCATTCCTATAAGCTTGGCATAAGTCATTTAAACGACAAGGTAACTGAATCATACAGAGCTTTGAAATATGATCGCACGGAGATTGCGAGTGGAGTATTTGCTGAGTATGCATTCAATCATAAAGAAAAATTCAATATGGTTGCCGGGTTCAGGGCTGACAAACATAATTTGTATGGGATATTCTTTACACCACGTTTGCACCTGAGATATGCCTTAAATGAAGGGCGTTCAGTATTCAGATTAAGTGGTGGCAGAGCGCTAAAGACAGCGAATATTTTGTCTGAGAACATGGCATTGATGGCGTCTTCAAGAAATTGGATTATTGAGACCACAGACCTTGATAAACCTTATGGACTTTCACCGGAGATAGGGTGGAACTATGGATTGAATTTTACTCAGAAACTGACATTGAATTATCGAGAAGCTTATGTGACCATTGATGTGTACAGAACTGATTTTAAAGATCAGGTGGTGATCGATATCGATCAGGATCCGAATGAGGTACATATCTATAATTTGAGAGGGGTTTCTTATTCAAATACTGCTCAGCTTGAATTTGGTTGGTAAATAAGGATGAGGCTGAAAGTTAATACCGCTTAC
>DAISHL010000285.1:0-3485 GCA_036822555.1 Bacteroidota bacterium
CTCCTCGTCTAACTCCTCCTTCACCTCGTGCGTGCGAACCGCAATGGCAACTAACTAGCTTATAGGCGCCATAAAATGGCGCTTATCTCGCAAATTTAGCAAGATTTGCGAATGTTTGTGAGTGTTAGCCGTTGATCCGGTTTTACCTGATTTTGTCTCCATCTTTCTTTATCCTGATCTGCAATTTTAAAGTGTTTGTAAAACATTACCGCTTCAATGAATTCAACTTCTTTACACCTACAAGTCTGTCGTAGTATTCTCCTACCTGGCGATAATATACAAAGATACTGTAATCATTCTCTGTGTCCCAGTGGTTGCCTTCGGTAATGGTTTCATCTCCTGCAGATTTTCCATCCTTGCTTAATACTAAAATGTAATTGTAATAGCCTTGCTTAACATACAATTTGCATTCGTAGCCAAAACGTTTGTAATTATAATTCATTCGGTTGGTCTTATTCATTCGCCAATCGGTTAACTTTCCCATCACATAAAAGTTGCCCTGAATCTCCGGGTTAGGGTAGGGTAAAAAGAAATCCACATAGGTGTAATCTGCTTCAACATCCATGTTGCCTTTAATATCTCTGTTCTTAATTAAAAAACCACCATTGATGTCGTTCTGAAAGATGTATTGTTTGGTTTGTCGCAGCTCTTCGTTGGTCAAAACTACATGGTTCTTAAAGTTCTCATCCTTATACATGTCTTTTACCCTTTCAGTATAGGTTCTTAAACTTCTGATGTCAAAGAATCTGAATTCATTGCCTCCATTAAATATGGCTGCTTCATTCATACTGTAGGTGATCTCATTGGGGCCGTAAAAGGTCGGACTAAGTTCTGTTAAAGCATTGTCCCATCTGTTGTTTTGTGTTACCACGATCTTGAAATCCTTGGCCGGATTGATGGCTTTTAAGCCTGGATATTTTACCGAAAATTCGATCTGTTGTTTGTTGTATTGGTTATCTCCGCCAATGGTTTGTCTTAAGCTGGCTCCAATATTTACAGCTTCTTCATAGATCATGAACCGTCTGCTCAGCACCAGGTTCTCTTTATCTCCATTTAAATACGCATATACTATGTAATTGCCGCTTTTGGTGAACTTAAGATTTTGTGTAGGAAAGGTAATGGTATAGTGGGTGTACTTTTGCAAGGTGTTCATGGAAAAATTGAAATTGATGATGTTCAGGTCAAGGAAGCCATCCAGGTATTCCATGCTCATGAGATTGCTCGGTGTCCAGTCGGCATTACAATGCACAAAGGCAAGGCTGTATTGTTTTTGGTCGCCATCCAGATCATCAAACGCCAGTTCTATTTGTTCACTTCCATTTAAGGGTATCAAAGGTGGGGCAAATTCCCAGGTGGTATTGTGAAGTTGTACGGTTTTTATATTTGCCTTATAGGCATGGTCGTCGTACCTCAGGGCATTGTCGTTCACATAATCGTCATCCTGGGCAGAGCCAAGGCTATAAGTGATCAGCGCAGCAATACAAAGAATGGATTTAATAAACATTTTAGGCATGTTTAAAGATAAACAATACAATGCCAAAAGAAGAGTTTTATTGTGGGAATTAAGATTTATTTTGAATTTGGAACAAGGTAACCTTTGATTCCTGATTCTTGAATAAACGAATGATGTTCTTACGGTGTGTAAGGATCAATAGAGCTGCTACCGTGGTAGAGAAAATGGTGAGCACATCATTTTGGTTCTTCAGGATGAAATGCAAAATGAATGGGAACGATAAGCCTGCCATCATGCTCGATAAGGATACGTAACGTGTTAAGAACAATGTGGCCAGGAATACGATCAGCGCAATGCCACAAGCTGCAGGTAAAATGCAAATAACCAAACCCAAAAGGGTGGCCACGCCTTTACCTCCTCTGAAACCTGCAAATACAGGGAAAATATGGCCAATGAGTACAGCCACACCTAAGCCTAATTGCAAATTGATGAATTCAGGTGAGTTGATCTCCAATGAGCTGAAATAGGCCAAAGCCACAGCAATGGAACCTTTAATGATATCAAATAACAATACAGGAATACCTGCCTTTTTTCCAAGAACCCTGAAGGTGTTGGTAGCGCCAGCATTGCCACTTCCGAATTCACGCACATCAATGCCGTAAAAATGTTTCCCTATCCATACGGCTGTAGGAATTGAACCAAGCAAATAGACTCCAAGAACAAGAAAGATGATCAGTAGTGTTTCCAATTTGTTAAATTTTCCAGAACAAATTTATCAATTTCTACAAAATAAAAAAGGCATCTGTTGTAAGTTTTTAACAGATGCCTTTGATAAAAAATGTTGAATTAGTAGGCGCCTTTTAACTTCACACCTTGTTCAATACGCTGTAAAGCAGTAATATAGGCTGCAATACGCATGCTGGTCTTATAGTTCACAGAGTTGTTCCAAACACTTTCAAAAGCGATCTCCATTTTAAGGTCATGCTTGGTGTTCACTTCATCCTCTGTCCAATAGTATCCTGCTTTGTTTTGAACCCACTCAAAATAACTTACAGTTACTCCACCGCTATTGGCAAGAATATCCGGTACACAAATGATCTTTTTCTCGTTAAGGATAGGATCAGCCTCAGGAGTAGTTGGGCCATTGGCACCTTCCACGATCAATTTGGCCTGAATTTTACCAGCGTTATCTTCGGTGATCACGTTTTGCAATGCTGCTGGAACCAACACATCACATTTGCTGATCAACAATTCTTTCGAAGGAATTTCAGTTGCTCCTGTAAAGCCTTTTAATGTATTCTTGTTCTTAGAAACGAATTCTAATGCCGCTTTAATATCAATTCCTTTTTCATTGTAGAATGAAGCAGTATGGTCACCAATACCCACGATCTTGATGCCTTTTTCAGACAATAAACGTGCGGCATGAGAACCTACGTTACCAAAACCTTGAACCACCGCAGTAACTTCAGTTGGTTTTAGTCCCATTTTCTTAAGGGCTGCAAGGGTATTTACCATTACACCACGTCCGGTAGCGGCATCGCGGCCTAATGAACCACCAATAGAAACCGGTTTGCCGGTGATAACACCCGGACTATCTTCACCTGTGATCTTGTTGAACTCATCAACGATCCAGGCCATTTCACGTCCGCTTGTACCCATATCAGGGGCAGGAATATCTTTGTTAACACCAAACACATCTTTCATGGCTTTGGCATAAGCACGGCTTAATCTTTCCAATTCACCAACACTCATGGCACGAGGATCGCACTTGATACCACAGTTAGCACCAACGAAAGTAAGGTTTGCCACAGCACACTTAAAGCTCATCCAAGCAGCAAGGGCCATTACTTCATCAGCATTTACGTCCATGGCATAACGAATACCACCTTTACTTGGGCCTAAGTGAGTTGAATGTACAGTACGGTATCCTTCAAAAACTTGAATTTTGCCATTGTCCATCATAATAGGTAAACTTACTTTCACCTGCTTCGATGGGTTGCGTAAACCTGAGAAACCTCTTCGCTTAAGTTCA
>DAISHL010000286.1:0-3466 GCA_036822555.1 Bacteroidota bacterium
AGGCTGAGTTAAACGTGGTTCATCACCTTCGTTATGACCATACTTACGGTAACATAAAATATCTATGAATACATCCTTCTTGAATGCCTGACGGTAATCCATGGCTAATTTGGCAACTAAACACAAAGCTTCCACATCATCACCGTTCACGTGAAACACAGGTGACAATACCACCTTTGCCACATCGGTACAATATACCGAGGAACGTGCATCAATGAAATTCGTTGTAAACCCAACTTGATTATTGATCACAAAATGAACAGTACCGCCGGTCTTGTAAGCATCTAGCTGGCTCATTTGGATCACTTCATACACAACACCTTGTCCTGCCAATGCTCCATCCCCATGGATCAATATCGGCAATGCCTTAGAGTTATCGCCATTGTGTCTTGAGTCGATCTTAGCACGCGTGATCCCTTCTACAACAGGATCAACTGTTTCAAGATGCGATGGGTTAGGTGTTAAGGAAATATGTATTGACTTTCCTGAATCACTGATCACATCAGAGCTGTAACCCATGTGATACTTCACGTCACCATCAAATAAACTATCTTCACTTGGGCGTCCTTCAAACTCAGCAAAAATATCGCGAGTTGGTTTGTTCATGATGTTGGCAAGAACATTCAAACGTCCACGGTGCGCCATACCGATCACAAAATCCTCTACACCAAGTTTCACACCATGTTCCATAAGGGTGTTCATCGCCGGCAAAAATGATTCTCCACCTTCAAGCGAAAAACGTTTTTGACCAACGAATTTTGTTGCAAGGAAATTCTCGAATGTAGTGGCCTGAATCAATTTGTTGAGAATAACCTTCTTTTCTTCTTTACTGAAACTTGGGATATTCTTTGTTTTTTCAATTCGCTCCTGTATCCACTTTGTTTCTTCAGGGTTACGAATAAATGCATACTCGATACCAATACTGTTGCAATAGGTGGTCTCAAGATGCGCCACAATATCCCTCAGCTTTGCAGGACCTATCCCTAGCTGGTTACCGGCCTGAAAAACTGTATCAAAATCTTTGTCAGATAGGTCGAAATTCACAAGATCAAGCGTTGGCTGATAGCTGCGGCGCTGACGTACCGGATTGGTCTTCGTGAATAAATGTCCCCTTGAACGGTATCCGTTAATAAGGTTCAATACCTTGAATTCTTTGGTTACATTCTCAGGAATTGCTCCGTTAGAGCTTGAATAATCGGTTTTGGCAAACTCAAATCCTTTGAAAAAATCTTGCCAGGTCTTGTCAACCGAATTTGGATCCTTTTGGAACTGACTAAACAACTCCTCAATGGCGTTCACATCACTTGTTCCTACGTAAGAAAATTTGTCCATTTTTTTGATTTAAACAACCAACAAATTTAACAATTTTAACGGGATAAACACTATTTTTAATGTACATTTGCACTAATGATCAAAAACATTAAAAAATTCAGTGTTTTAGCAATTTTCATGGTGCTTTTCCAGTTTGTAAATGCGCAAAATTCGCCGGCAGATACTCAGGCAAAAGTTGAGCAGTTATTGGAAAAAAAGGCTGAATATCATAAACTTACTAATGGCGAGATCGATGGGTACAGGATCAAGATCCATTTTGGTGTTGACCGTGATGTTGCAATAAATGTAAGAAGCAAATTCTCATCTAAATTTTCAGATATTTCAACATATGAAGAATACCAACAACCCAATTTTGTGGTTTTAGTTGGCGATTACCGCACAAAACTCGAGGCCTTTGAGGCGCTCAAAAAGATCCAGCTTGAATTTACCAATGCCTTTATTGTGAAAGGCAAGATCAAACCTTATTAAGCAAACACCATGAGCAAAGTAAAAGAGTTCAATGATTACCGTTCGAAAATGAATGAGGTGATCCTTGGAAAAGATAATCTTGTAATCAAACGCTTATTCAATTTAGATACCCAAACATACAGTGATGGTGCCCTGAGCGTTAAAACCAAAGAAATGCTTGGTTTGGTTGCCAGCATGGTGTTACGATGTGACGATTGCATCAAATACCATTTGGGCAAGTGCCATGAACAAGGTTGCACTACAGAAGAGATCTATGAGATATTTGCGGTGGCTAATATTGTTGGAGGAACTATTGTGATCCCTCACACCCGCCGTGGTGCAGAATACTGGGAAGAATTAATTAAGGCCTAGATCTCAAGGAACCTGCCCCTATGCCTCATGTCTATCATGGCGCAGGCTTGAGTCTTTCCGAATTTTGTATACCTTCTTTTGGCAATAAAATCGTACACAAGATTTCTTAAGAACGGAGGTATGATCACAAACATTTCCATCAAAGGCCATAGCCCTTTCATGTAGCGTGGTAAACGAAGTGCAGCACACGATTTGATGTACACCGAGTGATTTCGGACAAGAACCATGCTGTCAATTTCCTTACCGATCTCAAAATAATCAAGGATCAACTTTCCGGTTTCGCTATTCAAAGTGGCGAATGAAAGTTTCGGTGAGCGTTCGTGACGTAATAAAAAATTCACGCTATTGTTACACAACACACAATCTCCGTCGATAAGTATAATAGGTAGTTTCTTTAATATCTCATTGATGTCTGCCATGTAAGAATTGAATTTTACTCCCAGATCATTTTCTTGGAAATAGAATATTGCTTTCCTCCATTCACTAGAATAAGTTTACACATATACACTCCGGTACTCAATTCACGAACGTTCAATTCTGAATTCGATCCGGTGTATACACATTTCATTTCCTCTCCAAGCATATTGTATACTTTCACTTCCGTGACCTGAAAGCTGCGGTCTGTCTGTAAAGTTACAGAGGTCTTCGCCGGATTCGGGAAAAGATTCACTGCCAATGAAATATCTGTTTTTAGTTCATCAATTCTCACATCCGGTGCTTTTGATGAATAGAACGAAACTCCGCCGCCCGCATTTCCTACAAAAAGATCAGGTTTTCCATCTCCATTGATGTCTTCGATCCAAGGCGTTGAATAGGTAGGCTCTTCAATACTGTTAGCCGTAGAATCAATCAGTGTGCAGGTAGCTGTAGGTGTAGAAGGAATATCCCACAGATAGATCTGTCCTGTGATGCAACCACCTAGCATTTTCATGGAAGTCCCTTCATTGTAAAAGAACGGTGCACCAAAACCATCAAGACCATAAATGAAAAAATCTCCTTTTAAACTGATATTCGGGAACGATCCTGTGACGATTGAAAATGTTGGGGTAGTATTGGTTCCGTTGTTCTGATAATAATATACTTTTCCGTTCTTGGTGGCAACCATAAGATCAAGCTTTGCATCCTTGTTGTAATCGAACAGTTGCGGAATAGGGTCACTAGAAGGAAAAGAGATCGCAAAATGATTGAATTTAAAACTGGAGAAATTACAAACATTACCTGCACCCGCGGTATTCTCGTACCAACTCAAAGCATTTCCGTTGGTGACAATCACAAGATAAACATCACCATCACCATCAATATCCACCGGTGCAGG
>DAISHL010000287.1:0-3415 GCA_036822555.1 Bacteroidota bacterium
CACTGCTTGGAATACCGTATTTACGAACACAATGTGTGATGTCGTGTACAACTGGGTATCCCAACTGATTCATGTGATAAAAAGCTCTAGGATCAACGATCAAATCGTTATATCCAAAGGTATAGCCACGTTCGGTAAGTATCACCTGGTCATTGCCTGCATCAATACACTTTTGCAAAGGATGTTTCATGTTGTCAGGTGCTAAAAACTGACCGTGTTTAATGTTCACAACCTTTCCTGTTTTTGCTGCTGCTACAAGTAAAGAACTTTGCATGCACAAATAAGCAGGTATTTGCAAAATATCACAAACTTCAGCGGCAGGTGCTGCCTGATCGTGTGAATGTATATCGGTAAGTACCGGAAACCCAAACTGCTCCTTGACCTTAGCTAACATTTTTACACCGTTGGCAAGGCCCGGTCCATCATAATATTTAAGGCTGCTGCGGTTGTCTTTGGTAAATGACGATTTATATATGATCTTGATCTTTAATCTTTCACCAACTTCTTTAAGTTTTTCGGCGGTCTTCATCATGATCAATTCATCTTCGATCACACATGGTCCGGAAATCAAGAACAGGTCCTTAGAGCCACATTCGATATTTCCTACTATTACAATTTTCTTACTCATAGTCAATTAATTGCCCAAAGTTAATTAAATATCGACACTTCCCCACGAAGTAATACTTAACATTTCCTTAACATTAGAATAACCTTACTTTTATTTTGTTAACGTTAGTTTGCATAAAATTAACTTAAATGACTAATAAATTAACTTTTGCGTTCATAATACCCGGAGTGTTAAGCTTTCATGCATACTCACAGGATTTAAATGTTAAAGATACCGCAAACAAACACACTGTATCTGTACCTACCGAAACATCTAAAAAACCAGAGGAGAAAAAATCGCATTGGTATGATAAAATTAACTTAAGAGGATATGTTCAAGTGAGGTATAACCGATTATTTGAAACAAATCCAGATTTAAAAAGTGAACAAGGTGACAGGTCAATAGGAAACAACGGGGCATTTTTCATACGCCGTGCACGTTTGATCTTTAGTGGTCAGTTAAACGAACATGTGTATATGTATATACAACCGGATTTAGCTTCTTCAGCATCGAGTACAGGCCTCCATTTTGCACAAATAAGAGATGCCTATTTTGATGTATCAATTGACAAGAAAAAGGAATTTCGATTCAGAATTGGACAAAGTAAAGTACCATATGGGTTTGAAAACATGCAATCGAGTCAAAACCGTTTACCATTAGATCGTAATGATGCTTTAAATAGTGCGGTTTCTAATGAACGTGATCTTGGAGTTTTCTTTTACTATGCACCAAAAAAAGTGCGTGATTTGTACAGCTCTTTAGTTAATGACGGATTAAAGGGTTCTGGGGATTATGGCGTATTGGCCTTTGGATCATACAATGGTCAAACAGCTAACAAGCCTGAAGGGAATAATAACACTCATTGGGTTGCCCGTGCACCCTATCCCTTTAAAATAGGCAACCAAATTATTGAACCAGCCCTTCAAATGTATAGTGGCTTTTACAAACTAGATCAAGTTTCAAGCGGTGTTAAAACTTATACAAATGCCGAATACTTGGATGAGAGATACGCGGGAACCTTTGTACTATACCCTAAACCTTTTGGTATTCAGGCAGAATACACCATTGGTCAAGGCCCTGAATATGACAGATTAACTGACTCTATCAAAAAGAAAAATCTAAGGGGGGGCTATGTAACAGTTTCTTATTTGCTTAAACTAAAGAATCAAGTTATCATTCCTTTCAGCAGATATACCTTTTATGAAGGAGGAAAAAAGCATGAATTAGATGCCAGAGCATACAAGACAATGGATATTGAGAGTGGTATAGAATATCAACCATGGAAATATTTCGAGATCACAGCCAGCTGGGTTTATGCAGAAAGATGGACCTCTGATAAAGCAAAAAAAGACAACATGCAATACGGTTCTTTTCTTAGAATACAATGTCAGTTAAATTTTTGATTTAACCTTAACTTAACATCACTTATCTTTATAAGCACTAACATTACAAAAAATTTACACTATGTTCGGATTAGACACAGGCCTAGCCATTTTTTTGATCGTTTGCCTTTTGTTGGCATGCTTTTTTGAATTCATTAACGGATTTCATGATACTGCCAATGCAGTAGCAACGGTGATCTATACAAACTCCATGAAACCAACCGTAGCTGTTGTTTACAGTGGTATCCTTAATTTTGCCGGAGTATTACTAGGCGGTATTGCTGTTGCCATGGGTATTGTGAATTTATTGCCGATGGATGCGCTGCTAGACTCAAACCCATACCATGGCATTGCTATGGTAATGGCCTTACTGATCAGTGCCATTATCTGGAACTTTGGCACATGGTATTTTGGCATACCTGCCTCAAGTTCGCATACCATTATTGGTTCTATTTTAGGTATTGGATTGGCCTTCTATTTCCTTCCTGGAGAAATTGGAGGTTCAGCAGTAAACTGGGATAAGGCAAAGGATACCGGATTAGCATTATTGCTTTCTCCACTGATCGGTTTTTCTTTAGCCATCATCATGATGTTCATCTTCAAACGCCTCATTAAAAATGAGATCATATATAAAGAGCCGATCCCAGGCAAAAAACCTCCTATCTGGATCCGTATGTTACTATGGGGTACTTGCGGATTGGTAAGTTTCTTTCACGGACAAAACGACGGACAAAAGGGAGTTGGTTTGATCATGTTGATCCTTATCTCAATTCTACCTGCTCAATTCTCATTGGATAACAAAGTGAATCTTCAGTCGGTGCACGCCAATGTGGATGCCATTGAAAAAATTGTGATGTCAACGGATACCACTCAGTTTGGTAAGGATGAATTCAAGCGTTACAACGACATTAAAAAGCATGCAACACATTACCATGCAGCCATTGAAGGCAAACAGTTCTCCTCTGATGTAGCTCTAGCAGAACGTTTTGAGTTGAGAAAAGACATTGTGAAGATCACTAAAGGTGCAGATAAGTTATTAAAGAGCCCAAACTTCGCCATTTCCTCTAAAGACTCTTCACGACTAAAAGCAGAGGTAAAGAGCGCTAAAAAACTCATCGAATTTGCTCCATCATGGGTTGTGATCATGATCTCTATCTCTCTAGGTTTAGGAACCATGGTAGGCTGGAAACGTATCGTTAAAACGGTAGGTGAAAAGATCGGGAAACAACACATGAGTTATGCTCAAGGTGCCAGTGCAGAGATCGTAGCATCAGTGGGAATTGGTATGGCATCAGCTTACGGATTGCCTGTGTCTACAACACACATGCTTTCTTCAGGTATTGCAGGTTCAATGGTTGCTAAAAAAGGATTGAAGAATCTCCAAAAGAAAACAGTGAAAACGATCGCATTGGCGTGGATCTTGACA
>DAISHL010000288.1:0-3408 GCA_036822555.1 Bacteroidota bacterium
TTTATTCTTGTACTGAATAATTTCAGTTACACTACCCTGTATTATCTGAAATACCCGGCCACCTTACTTTCATTTCTACAATTTGCTGGCTTATCCTTTCTAACATTTCGCTATGTGCTTAACGACAAAAAATTATTGAAATGGGTTATTTATTCTTATGCCATTTTATTAACTTTAGCCGCGCTTAGTATGCTATTCGGGTACTTTATAAATAACCGTTTACAGGACGATGAATACACGCTTAGCCGCTGGTTGATGGGTATTGCTCAGTCCCCCATCATTGCCATCGTTCTTATTGCTTCTTATCAATTGTATAACCAAACCAAAACCAATACCCCATGAAAAAAGATACCGCCATTTTTAAATTGATCAAAGATGAACAAGTGCGCCAAACGCATGGCATTGAACTGATCGCCAGTGAAAATTACGTAAGCGACCAGGTAATGAAAGCCATGGGCAGTGTATTAACCAATAAATATGCTGAGGGGTATCCGGGCAGAAGGTATTATGGTGGTTGCGATGTTGTAGATAAAGTTGAACAATTGGCCATTGACAGAGCAAAAGAACTGTTCGGTGCAGCCTATGCCAACGTGCAACCTCACTCAGGCGCTCAGGCCAATGCAGCCGTAATGCTTGCATGTATCAAGCCGGGTGACACGATCCTTGGATTTGACCTTAGCCATGGCGGACACCTAACTCACGGCTCCCCGGTAAACTTCTCAGGAAAATTATACCGCCCTACATTTTATGGCGTAGAAGAAAAGACCGAACTGATCAATTATGATAAGGTTGAAGCTACTGCAAAAGCTGAAAAACCAAAATTGATCATCTGTGGCGCAAGTGCTTATTCTCGTGACTGGGACTATGTTCGTTTGCGCAAGATCGCTGATAGCGTTGGGGCACTTTTGTTAGCCGACATCTCGCATCCATCAGGCCTGATCGCGAAAGGGATCTTAAATGATCCATTGCCACATTGCCATATTGTTACAACTACAACTCATAAAACACTGCGCGGACCACGCGGTGGTATGATCATGATGGGTAAGGATTTCGAAAATCCTTGGGGTGAAAAAACACCAAAAGGTGAGATCAAAATGATGAGCGCTGTTTTGGATGCCGCTGTATTTCCGGGCACACAAGGCGGTCCGCTTGAACATGTGATCGCAGCCAAAGCTGTTGCTTATGGTGAGTGTTTAAGCGATGAGTACATGGCCTATTGTGTTCAAGTGATCAAAAATGCACAAACTATGGCTAAAACTCTTGTTGCTAAAGGATACAAGATCATCAGTGGTGGTACCGACAATCACTTGATGTTGATCGACCTTAGAAATAAAAGCATTACAGGAAAAGAAGCAGAAAAAGCCCTTGGCCTTGCTGACATTACCGTAAATAAGAATATGGTGCCTTTTGACGACAAATCTCCATTTGTAACAAGCGGTATCCGTATTGGCTCGCCAGCCATTACTTCAAGAGGATTGAAAGAAAAAGATTGTGTTAAAGTGGTTGAATTTATCGATGCAGCCTTGATGAATAGAAATAATGAGAAAGAATTGGCGAAGATCAGAAAGAAAGTGAACACCATGATGCAGAAATACCCCCTGTTCAAGGATTAAAATTTACACTGCTATCCCTAAAAATAAAAAGCCCGGACCAATGATCCGGGCTTTATTATTTTTTCACAAAATTAAATTATCCATTCTGGTCAAGGCGTTCAATTTTATTTACTCCTTTTACTTTCTTTAGATTATCGATCAAATGATTGAGGTGCTTGGTATCATGCACATACACCATAATGGTTCCGGTGAAGATCCCATCTTCGGTGTCAAAACTGATCGAACGCATGTTCACATAGTGCTCGTTGGAGATCACCTTTGTAATATTGTTCACCAAACCTAACTCATCAGTGCCGGTCAATTTTAAACCTGCCAGGAACGAGATCAATTGATCATTCGTCCATTTGGCCTTCACTACTCTATACGCATAATTTGATAATAATTTGATTGCATTTGGGCAAGACACACGATGGATCTTTATTCCTTCTCCTACAGTCACAAACCCAAACACATCATCTCCCGGAATTGGATTACAGCATGGCGACAATTTGTAATCAAGCTTCTGCATATCATCACCAATCACCAACATATCACTACCTCCGCGCGTGCTGGTTACAAGCTGCTCTATCTTTGGTCCTTCTGCCTTTTTCTTTTCCTTGGCAGGACTCTCCTTGTATTTGATGAATTCCTTTATTTCCTTCACATCCACATTTCCAACAGCTACCCTATAGAACAACTCCTGTGATGAAGGCAACTTTAAATAATTTGTAAAATCATTGATGTTCTGTAAAGTGAATTCAAGCTTATGCTTATAAAATTTTCGTTCAAGAACTTCTCTTCCTTCCTCTGCAGTTTTTCTGCGCTGCTCTTTTAACGAATTCTTGATCTTTGATTTTGCTCTTGCAGTTACAACTAGTTTCAACCAGTCGTCCTTCGGCGTTTGCTTTACACTCGTTAAGATCTCTATCTGATCGCCACTTTTCAATTGGTAACTCAGTGGCACAAGTTTATGATTAACTTTTGCGCCAATACATTGCTCGCCAACCTTGGTATGTATATCAAATGCAAAATCAAGGGCTGTTGAACCTGCCGGTAAGGTTTTCATGTCACCTTTAGGTGTGAACACAAAGATCTCATCGCTGAATAAATTAAGTTTGAAATCATCAATGAATTCCAAAGCGTTAGGATCAGGATTATCCTACATCTCACGAACTATCTGAAGCCAAAGCTCCAATCAGTTCTCCTTCTCAGCCGCAGCATCCTTATATTTCCAGTGCGCAGCATATACATTCTCTGCCAATTCATCCATGCGCACAGTTCTGATCTGTACCTCTACCCACTTTCCTTCTAGACCCATAACAGTAGTATGCAAACTTTCATAACCATTACTCTTTGGAGTACTTATCCAGTCACGCAGCCTATCAGGACTTGGATGGTAAAAATCTGTGATGATCGAATACACCTTCCAACAATCAGACTTTTCGTTCTCAAATGGTGTGTCAATAACAATGCGTATGGCAAAGAGGTCATAAATTTCCTCGAACACAACACCCTTTGTCTTGATCTTGTTGTATATGCTATAAATTGATTTTGGTCTGCCAAAGATCTTGAACTTAAAGCCTTGCTCTAAGAGGATCTCCTTTAATGGCTCAATGAATTTCTGAATGAACTTTTTTCGCTCCGGTTCCGTTTCCTTGAGCTTGACCGCTATCTCATAATACGCTTCTGAATTCGTGTATTTCAAGCCTAGATCTTCGAGCTCGGTCTTAATGGTATTTAATCCCAAACGATGTGCAAGTGGTGCATAAAGGAACAATGTTTCACTAGCGATCTTCATTTGCTTATCACGTTTCAT
>DAISHL010000289.1:0-3403 GCA_036822555.1 Bacteroidota bacterium
GTTCATAAAGAGCAGATCGTCGATTTTCTAGATGAATTGCAGATCACCTATACCAAAGGTACTTTTTATAAAACTGTGTGCGCCGACCTTAGTGACATTAAAACATTAACCGATTTTGATGTTCTTGTATTTTTCACCCCACAGGGTATTCGTTCACTGAAACAAAACTTCCCAAATTTAAAGCAAGGCAACATCCGAATTGCAGCATTTGGTTATGCAACAGCACAAATGGTAAAAGAACTTGGATACAGACTGGATATTTTCGCTCCCAATCCACAGACCCCAAGCAAGTCGGGTGCAATTGAGACCTATATAAAGGAATCCAACAAACGTTAATGGATCTCGGCCCAAACCTTTGTGCCTTCGGTACAGTTGGTGCAAATATCAATTCCACTTCGTCCGTTCAGTAATTTGGCTCTGAAATTTTTGTAGGCATCGCTATACCAAACCTCATTCAAAGTATTATTCAACAGATCTCCCATCTGGTATTTTGCATCTTTATCAAAACAACAAGGCACAACTTTCCCATCCCAGGTAATAACACCGCCTTGCCACATTCGCCAACATTGATTCAGTAATAAATTCTTGATGTGCCATTTGCCACTTTGATCCTTCGCATACCTTGAGTATTTGCTTTGTGTGGGAATAAGTTGTTCGCTGGTCTCAAAATCATAGATCTGAGCCGTCTTAATCTTCACCTTATCTGCGCCCATGGTTCTTCCTAACTCTTTAACCCCTTCTATCTGATGCTCATTAGTTCTGAAAACAACGAATTGAAAAACAACATAGGGTGTTCTGCTTCTTTTCTCCTTCTTCCATTTGATCATGCGGGCGGCACCTTCCAAAACCTTATCTAACTGCCCTCCTATTCTGTAACTCTCATAAACCTCCTGTGTGATACCATCTATGGATATTACCAGTTCATCCAAGCCACTATCTATTGTTTGCTTGCAAATTTCGTCAGTTAAATAATGTGCATTAGTGCTTGTGATCGTATAGATCTTGTTTTCATTGGCATGCTTCACCATTTCGAGGAATGAAGTGTTTAAAAAGGGTTCTCCCTGAAAATAGAACATTAGGCTATGCACATGCTCTTTACTTTGTTGAATGAATTTTTTAAATGCATCAGGCCTGAGCATTCCAGTTGGTCTCGTAAAATCCCGCAATCCACTAGGGCATTGCGGACAGCGCAAATTACAACTGGTAGTAGGTTCAATACTCAATGAAAATGGTAAACCTGACATGTGATCCTTACCGCTCTGTTTTGACCTCACATAACTAACATACAGTTTCATCAGGTTCATGATCTTTCTGACATTTAGTTTTTTTAATATGTTAACGTAATAATGCAAACGTTGCGGCCTATGTAAGAAAAATGTTTTTACTTTTATACAAATTTAATGAATGAAGCCCAACTATCTTAATATATTATTCCTGGTGGCATTGGCCTTGTTCATTAGTAATTGTGCTCAGATCGGCACTTTAAGCGGAGGGCCAAAGGATGTAACACCACCTAAGCTTTTAGAAGCCTTGCCGGAATTAAAAACTACAAATTTCAATAGTTCAGAGATCGTATTAAGGTTTGATGAGTTCATTACATTGAAGGACCTCAACAATCAATTAATGGTTAGCCCGAAGCTGGCTACAAAACCTGATATTGCTTACAATGGAAAGAAGATCACCATCAAACTCAACCCATCGGAACTGTTGCCAAACACTACCTATAGATTCTATTTCGGAAATGCCATTGTTGACATGCACGAATCTAACCCATTACCGAATTTCAGTTACATTTTTTCTACCGGAAACACCATTGATACATTGAAGATAAGAGGTACCGTTGAGAATGCCTTGCTTAAGTCCAAAGAAAGAGACATAGTTGTTGGATTATATTTTGACAAGCAGCTGACAGACAGTTTTGCGTTTAAACAAACACCGGACTATCTTACACGAACAGATGGTACAGGGCAATTTGAGATCGAAAATCTTCCATCCGCAAATTTCAAAATGGTATGCTTTTCTGATAAGAATAAAGACTATTTGTATAATGGAACGGATATTGAGCAGGTAGGCTTTATCAAGGATAGTTTTAACCCAACGACCGATAGTTCTTTCAAGATCACATTATTCAAAGAGATACCCTCTAAAACATTCATTAAAAAAACGATCATGAATGAGAACGGACGAGGAATGATCATTTTCAATCAGGAAACAAATTTAAAGATGAAGCCTTTTAGCGACCAAATAGCGAAAGACCTTTACCTGCTTAATAATGGGATAGCATCAGATAGCAGTGAATTCTTTTACAGAAATCAAACAGACTCTTTGTGGTTAATAGCCAATTATGGCCAGTCCAACGATACACATACAGATACATTACAATTGAGGGTCCCAAAATTAAAACCACGGAACAAGCGTATTCTTTCCATTAAAGGCAACATTAGTTCTGGAAAGTTGAAATACAATGACAGCATTAAACTATACTGCAGCCAATGGATAGACACAAGTAAAACAAGGCTCAATGGGATCAAACTTATTAGTAAAACAGATACCAGTGTGAATTCATCACCTCTAAAGCTTAGTTATACTTCAGCCAACACGATCCTCATTCATCGGAAACTTAAACCAAGTGCAAGTTATACTTTGGTAGTTGACACTTCTTCCGTTTGGGGATACAATTCAACCAACAACGACAGCACGGTGATACCATTTGCCTTTAATAGAAAAAAAGATCTTGGTCATTTGAGTTTGAAGATCACTTTCAACAAAAAGCAAGATTATATTGTACAATTGCTGAATGAATCGAATACAGTAGTAATTGAACGCAATGTAAGCTTCAGCTTATCATCTAGCAATACTGCAACAATTACAGTTCAGGATCTTGAAGAGGGCAATTATAAAGTGCGCATCATCTATGATGATAACAGTGATAAAACATGGAATACCGGACAGTTGATCAAAAAGATCTATCCTGAAAAAATAATAGTTTTGGAAAAAGCAGTCAAAATACTACCTGATTGGGATATTGAGGAAGAATTTATTTTGAAGGAATAAACCAACTTACTCCATTACTTTTTTCGTTCATTGATTTCGATAGCTACACACACAAAAACACCAAGGCCTTAAAAGCCTTGTGAACAAAGGCGCGCAAGAGACATGCAAAATGCATGATCACTACTCTCTTCACAACATGATCAATGTCAGGAAATAAAAACTCCGCTATTAACAATTTCAACAAAATGATGTTGAAAAAATAACTCGCTTATTTATAGATAAGAATAAATAATTTATTTACTTCGTATCAATAAATCTCAAAAACAAAAAACCATGGCAAAAAAAGCAACAGCTAAAAAAGCTACAGCGAAAAAAGCAGCTCCTAAAAAAGCAGCTAAGAAAAAAGCAG
>DAISHL010000290.1:0-3389 GCA_036822555.1 Bacteroidota bacterium
ATGATAGACTCAAAGCAACGTTTATGGATCGGGCATTTTGAAGGAGGTGTTTCTGTATTGGAGAATTTTAAATTCAAGAAATTGAATACAGCAGATCTTCAGATGGCCAGGGTTGTTTCGTTTGGGGAAGACAGCAAGCAGAATATTTATTTCGCCTCTTCATCTGGTCAATTATATACAATTGCAGAAGGAAAGATAAAGTTGTTCACTGAAGAGGAATTACCTCCGATCAACGAAATGAAGATCAGGTACGATAAGATGTATGTGGCTACACAAGAAGGTTTGCTCATGTTCGATCTGTCATCCCGTTCGCGCTCATCCAAAACCATTGAAGGGACAGAAGACAAGAACATCTCCACTTTCGAGATCACACCAAGGAATGAGATCTGGATTGGTGTGGACGGATCTTCTTTAGAGGTGTTATCGAAGGAAAAAGACACTTACAGGTCAGTTAAGACCTTTAGTTTAGAATTGAAATCTGAAAAATTCAACTTCAAAGACCTGTGTTTCAAAGGATCCAATGAGGTGTGGATCTCCTTAACCGGGGAGGGATTGAGGATGATGCGATTCACCAGTAATTACGGTATTGATAAATTGAATGTGATCAATGGAAGAAATGGGCTGAAAAGTATGTTCGTGAATCGGATCTTCATAGATAAGGAAGAGAATTTCTGGTTCGGTACAACGGGTTCAGGCTTATTCCAGTTCTTGTCAAGTCGTTTTGAATCATTCAATACAAATAACTTTCTGCCATTTGATGATGTAAGAACGGTTGCTGTGGATGATTCAGACAATGTTTATTCCTGTAGCGACAAACAACTCTTTGCATTCAATGTGAACGGAAGGTTAAATGTAAAATTGGATCTTATACCTATCAACGTTGAAGAGGAGATCCGAACGAGTTTTTTGAATAAACAAACCAATGAGTTGTGGGTTGGAACTAACAGGAATTTACTTATTTTTTCACTGGTAAAGAATACCATCAAACTAAAATCAAGTCATCCTGCATTCAAGGACAAGACGGTAAATTCCATTGTGCGTAATTCTGATGGGAAGTTATTGATTTGTACAACGGAAGGTTTGTTTTATCTCAATGAGAAATTCGAAGTTGAAAAAGTTTTCACAACCAATGAGGGCGCTCCACATAATAATTTCCTTGGTGTAACAGTTGACAGAAAAGGCAAATTGTGGGTATACTCACCTGAAACGCCTTTATATAATATTTACAATAATGAAGTTGAGTTAGAGAAATCCATTGACTCTGCGGTATCTTTCCGATTTGTATCCGGATTACAGGATAAAGATGAGAATTTGTGGTTTGCAACCGAAGGTGATGGGATATTCATGCTGTCAAAAACAAAAAAGTGGAAGCATTATACCACAGAAGATGGTTTGAGTTCAGATTTTATTTACGGAATCATTGTTTCATTCAAGGGAGATATTATTGCAACCCACAAGAATGGGATCAGTATCAAGTATGCCAACTTAAAGACATTCAGAAGCATCAATAAATCAACAGGTTTGCCTGCCAATAATGTGAATACGAATGCCCTTTACCGCGATAAGAAAGGACATATTTGGATGGGAAGCACAGAAGGGATCATAAAGTACAGTCCTATTGAAGATAAGATAAATATCAATCCTCCATTGTTCTCTTTCTTGTCCATCTCCTTTAATGGGGCAATGAAGCCTGTTGGAGATACCTTGTATAAATTGGATTACAATAATTACGAATTGAATATAGAGTTCATTGGTTTGTCATTGACCAATCCGGGTGGCGTTACGTATCGATATAAAATGGAAGGTTTTGATGCGAAATTCCGAACCACAACAGAGCGTACCACTCCATATCCGAAATTGGCAGATGGGGAATACACCTTTATAATCTATGCGAAAAACTCAGATGGATTTGAAACCCCTGTTCCTGCAACATTCAGGATCAGTATTGGAAAACCAATTTGGAAGAAACCATGGTTCATAGCAACGATATCACTTTCCATAATCCTTATCTTTTATTTGATCTATCGTTGGCGTACATATAAGCTTACCCAGGCAAAGATCGAGCTTGAAGGCATTGTGATGGAAAAAACGGCCGAGCTTGTTTTGGAAAAGGAGAAGATCGAGAAGGCGAATGAATTATTGAACGAAAAGAATCAGGATATTACGTCGAGTATTGCTTATGCCAAACGTATTCAAAATGCAGTGTTACCTGATACTGAATATATCAATCAAAGATTGGATCTTTTTGTTCTGTATAAACCAAGAGACATTGTGAGTGGTGATTTCTATTGGTATACTGAGTCTGATAATTATTCATACGTTGCGGTTGTGGATTGTACAGGTCACGGTGTACCTGGAGCCTTCATGAGTTTGTTGGGTTCAACTTTCCTTGATCAGGTATTGATAGAACACAGGGATGACACACCATCTGTACTGTTAAATGCTCTGGATAAGAAATTACATGCGGCATTTAAAAAGCGTGAAGAGGAGAACAGGATCGGTGATGGTATGGACGCGATCATTATGCGCGTAAGCAAACATTCTAATGAAGTGGTGTTTGCAGGAGCTAACAGGCCATTGTATTTCTATTCAAAGCAGGGTCCTCAGGATTTTAAAGCAACCATTTACTCAATCGGTGGTACATTCCCTAATGAGGTAAAAGGCTTCGCAGATACAACACTGTATGTAGAAAAGGGTGATTGCGCTTACATGTTCAGTGACGGATTTGGGGATCAGTTTGGTGGTGAAAAGAATAAACGTTACTCTACCAAGAGGATGAAATCATTTATGGAAGAATTGAGCCAATATCCAATAAATGAGCAGTACGAGCGCATAGATAAAGAATTTACAGATTGGATGGGTGATATGGAACAAATGGACGATATTTGTGTTATAGGAGTTAAGTTTTAATATTAGAAACTAGAATAATATGATAGTAATTGAAGCAGGAGAAAAATCTCCATACATCATGATAGACTCAACCAACAATAAGGTTGTTATAAAGGGAAATTCGTTTATGGCCAATCCGCCTACCTTTTATAAGGAGATCTCTGAATGGAGTACTGTTCATAAGGTTCAGTATGGCAACAAACTTGTTGTGGAAATAACCGTTGGATTTTACAATACATCTACCTTAAAGATCATGAATATCTTGCTAAGAAATTTAGTGAGTGCAAACCCAGGGAAGGTGGATATGACCCTGTTCGTTGAAGAAGAGGACGAGCATCTGCTGGCCACTGCACAAACAATTTCATTCAATATTGGTGTAGAACCAAAGATCGTTTTCTATTCATAAGAAGAGTATCAGTTCTTGTAACTCAGCATAACTGTCGACAGAAATTTCTTTTCAATTGATCCCTCATTTTGAGGGATCTTTTTTTGCCACTGTA
>DAISHL010000291.1:0-3386 GCA_036822555.1 Bacteroidota bacterium
GAATTGAATTGTCCAATAGACAGCAAAGCAAAGATTGATCAGGAATAAAAAAGGGAAGGCGAGTCCGAAGAATGCTATTGGCCATACAAATTCAGGCGAAATGTATTTTGAGAACACTCCAATGAGAAGAGAAACAATGGCAAAGTAATTCAGCCAGAGCATGAGTCTGTTGAATCGTGAAAGTTTGCGTTCATTCTTCACCTGAACCAGCTTTCTAAATTCTGATACGGATATATTACTGAACGTATTGATTATTTCTTGTATTTAAGTACTACAAACAACATGAAAAGTACCGGTATTGAAGAAAGCACCATTCCAATATATCCCTTTGGCCACTTGGTTTCCTCAAACTCATACTTGTTGTTCAAATAAATATTTAAACCGGAGAAAATGAATCCAAGGATCGCAAGCATAATTCCGTAAAAAATAAATTTGAGACGATAGATGCTTAACGTGCAAATGATGCCTATGATAATGGATAAGTAGCCTGAAATCCTATAAAACAATCGTGTATACATGTTACTCTACAAAATAGTTACCTAACTTTCTTCTTAGTTTACTGCTGTAATTTTGATATTGCCAATCGTTATAGTTATTGGTGGCGTTGATGCATTTACCAAATTGCTTTATCCTGTATTTCATTTCTTCGATAAGCAGGTTGTACAATTCCATGGCTTCGGCATATTCAGAAGCATTGTCCTTGATACGGTTGAAGTGATCTTCTAAACTGTCGTCAAGAACTGTTTGCGGCTTAAGACCTTTGCGCAATGCCAGTAAGTATCTGTCGCGAACAATAAAAGCCTCTGCACTTGAATTCAGGAAACGTTCTTTGATCTCTGCCGGCAGGTCATAATCGTTCTCAAGTTCGTAATCCCATTCATCTTTATAGCGATGCTCGAGATACAAATGAGGTGCAACGAATACGTGCTTCCAATCGATTGGGTATTGCCACAAATTGAAACGGCGGGAGTTATTTCCAAGATCAATGATCTTGAATTGTTTTTTATGTGGCAGAACACGGCTTCCCCTTCCGATCATCTGATGGTAGAGTGTCAATGATTTGGTAGCACGGTTGAGCATGATGGTTTCCACTTCGGGTTCATCAAATCCGGTTGTTAAGATACTTACGGATGTTAATATCCCGTCCTTGGTATTCCTGAACCAGTCGAGGGTCTCAGCTCTTTCTTTGTCACTGAAGGTACTGTCAAGATGCCTGATCGGATATCCTTTTTTCTTAAAGGTCTCATAAATGGCTCTGCTAGTTAAAATACCTGCGTTGAAGATCAGGGTCTTTGTTCCTTTGGCTACTTCTTCATAGGCCTCTATCAACTTGCTTTGCATGATGGCCTGAGTATACAATAGTTCGTGTGAGCCAACCGTGAACTCACCGTTGTTGCCAACTCGCAGTGAACTTAAATTCACATCGTACGAGAAGGTAACACCTTCACATAAATATCCTTTTTCAATGAGGGTAGGAATGCTTTCTCCAATAATAAGGTCGTTGTAGGTTTGGTATAGTGGAAGTTTTTTATTGCTGCTCAAAGGAGTGGCAGTAACACCCAAAATATTCACGTCGTTAAAATAATGAAAGATCTTCCTGAAGGAATTGTTGTGAGCCTCATCAACGATCACCAGGCCTATGTCTTCAAGGAACTGATCGTTCTCTTGTAATCGGTTGTTGAGCGTTTCAACCAAAGCTGTAAAACTATGGAATTCACTTTGCTGTGGCAGCGATTTAACCTCACTATTGATGATCTTGTTGGCAATACCCATTTCAGTGAGTACATCATGGGTTTGCTTGCTTAATTCTATCCTGTGTGTAAGGATCAGGATCTTCTTCTTGAATTGCTGGATGTATCTCCGTGCAATTTCACTGAAAATAATGGTCTTACCACCGCCTGTTGGCAATTGAAACAGCAAATTGGCATTGCTTGGCATATTGATAAGTTTGCCAAAAATGTTGTTTACCGCCTCTTCTTGAAAAGGGTATAGTTTGCGCTGTTCGGCAGTTGGTTTTGTGAGCTCTTCCATAAAAAATGTAACCTTCAAATATAGTGCTATTTTGATTGTCAGTTAAAAGCGATACGCCTATGTTTGCCAATATATTTTGCGTATATTTACTGTTTTTTTAAACCCTATAAACCATGCCTTCTATCTCAAAAAAAGCGGTTCAGCTGCCTTCTTCACCGATTCGTAAATTGGTGCCTTTTGCTGATGCAGCAAAAAAGAAAGGTGTAAAGATCTATCACCTGAACATTGGACAGCCCGATATTGAAACACCTTCTTCATTTTTAAATGCTGTAAAAACAGCAGATATTAAGGTTCTTGAATATTCTCACAGTGCCGGTAATGAGAGCTACCGTAAAAAACTGTGCAACTATTACAAAGAGTACAATATTGGTTTAGATGCTTCAGATATCATTATCACATGTGGAGGGAGTGAAGCCATTGAGATAGCAATGATGACCTGTTTCAACGCCGGTGATGAAGTGATCATTCCTGAGCCTTTCTACGCCAACTATAATGGGTTCTCCATGGCTGCAGATGTTGTGGTTAAACCTATCCGCAGTTATATTGATTCCGGATTCGCATTGCCACCGATCAGTGAGTTTGAAAAGGTGATCACCCCTAAGACCAAAGGGATCATGATCTGTAATCCTGGAAATCCAACAGGATATTTATATACGAAAGAGGAACTCAATGCATTAAGGGAATTGGTGTTGAAATATGATCTTTTCCTGTTAAGTGATGAAGTATACCGAGAGTTTTGTTACGATGGTAAGGAATATGTAAGTGTAATGCATTTGCAAGGCATTGAGAACAATGTAGTGTTGTTAGATTCGATCAGTAAACGTTATAGTGCTTGCGGTGCAAGAATTGGCGCAATGATCAGTAAGAATAAGGAGGTTATGAGTGCAGCATTGAAATTTGCTCAGGCGCGTTTAAGTCCTCCGAGTTACGGACAGATAGGCGCAGAAGCTGCATTGGATACACCTAAATCTTATTTTGATGAGGTAAAAAAGGAATACATTGCACGTCGAGATTTTGTGATCGAGGCGATCAATAAGATCCCCGGAGTGTTTTGTCCTAAACCAAGCGGCGCTTTTTATTGCATAGCAAAGTTACCTATTGATAATGCAGATAAGTTTTGCCAATGGTTATTGGAGGAATTCAAGTTCAATGATCAAACAGTAATGCTGGCTCCAGCCACCGGGTTTTATTCAACTCCGGGTGCAGGCAGTGATGAAGTTAGGATCGCCTATATTCTGAATAAGGAGGATCTTAAAAATGCCATGATCTGGTTGGAAGAAGCACTGAAGGTTTATCCAGGGAGAACGATCAAATGAAAATAGGAATTCAAATATAAGCCTTGGCTGCCTCATTTG
>DAISHL010000292.1:0-3377 GCA_036822555.1 Bacteroidota bacterium
AATAAAGACAAATAAGAAATTATTTTCGCTGGAGACTTAAACAAAAAAGCCGCGAATGTTACTTCGCGGCTTTAATCTAAAAATTAATATAATTTAGTTACACAGGTTCATTCCCTTCTTTTGATTCAACCGGAGGGATTTCAACCTTGACTTCTTCTTTCTTTGGCTCTTCCTCTTTTTCAAATGGGCGTTTACCAAAGATCTCCTCAAGATCTTCTTTAAAGATCACCTCTTTCTCCAATAATTTTTCGGCAAGTGTTACCAGTTTATCTTTATTTGTAGAGAGGATCTGTTTAGTTCTGGCATATGCGATATCAACCATCTTCTTTACTTCCTCATCGATCATTTTCGCCGTTTGTTCACTGTATGGCTTATTGAATGTATACTCGTTTTGTCCGGAACTATCATAATAACTGATATTTCCTATTTTGTCATTCAATCCGTAATAAATGATACTTGCATAGGCTTGTTTTGTGATCTTTTCAAGATCACTCAAAGCACCTGTACTCACTTTACCAAAAATCACTTCCTCAGCTGCTCTACCGCCAAGCGCAGCACACATCTCATCCTTGATCTGGTCGGGGGTTGTGATCTGTCTCTCCTCCGGCAGATACCAGGCGGCTCCAAGACTTCTTCCTCTTGGAACAATAGTTACTTTAACAAGCGGACTAGCATGTTCAAGCATCCAGCTCACAGTAGCATGACCTGCCTCATGATAAGCAATTACCTTCTTCTCATGTTTTGTAATGATCTTGTTCTTCTTTTCTAACCCTGCAATGATCCTATCCACAGCGTCCAGGAAATCCTGCTTTGTAACTGTCTTTTTATTACCGCGTGCAGCGATCAATGCTGCTTCATTACATATATTGGCAATGTCTGCCCCGCTAAAGCCGGGAGTTTGGCGTGCCAGAAAATCAATATCAACACTATCATCGATCTTGATCTTCTTCAAATGTACTTTGAAGATCTCTTTACGCTCATTCATATCTGGCATATCAACATAGATCTGTCTATCAAATCGACCTGCACGCATCAATGCTCTATCTAAAATATCTGCTCTGTTGGTTGCAGCCAGAATGATCACACCACTGTTAGTGCCAAAACCATCCATTTCAGTAAGCAATTGATTCAAGGTATTCTCTCGTTCATCATTTGCACCAGCCGAAATACTTTTACCACGTGCTCTTCCTATTGCATCGATCTCATCAATAAAAATGATACATGGTGCTTTTTCTTTTGCATTTCTGAAAAGATCTCTCACGCGCGAAGCACCAACACCAACGAACATCTCCACAAAATCAGACCCTGATAAGGAGAAGAAAGGCACTTTTGCCTCACCTGCTACCGCCTTTGCCAATAAGGTCTTTCCGGTACCCGGAGGACCTACCAACAATGCTCCTTTTGGTATCTTAGCACCCAGATCGGTATATTTTTTTGGGTTCTTAAGAAAGTCAACGATCTCCATCACCTCCAGCTTTGCGCCATCAAGTCCGGCCACATCATTGAATGTTATGTTCACATTGGTGGCTTTATCAAACAATACAGCTCTTGATTTTCCAATACTGAATATTTGTCCAGGTCCGCCGCCACTTCCGCCGCCGCTCATGCGTCTCATCATGAATATCCATAATCCAACCATGATCACGATAGGAAGTATCCAGGAGATACTTTCTGTCCAGCTTGTCTCTTCAGAACTTCTGGCATACACCTGACGTTCCTTTGGGATCCCTGCTTCATTCTGGATCTTCTCAATTCTTTGAAGAAAATTATCTACGGAAGGTACAGATACTACAAAATGCGGTCCACGGTATGACCTTTCGAAAATTGCCTTGCCGGTTGCTTTATCCTTGTATCTGTCGCATATGGCAATACTGTCAGGATTGATGGTGATGCGCGACATTGTTTTATTCACAATGTTGATGTCCACCACATCCCCTTTCGCTAACATATCCTGTTCAAAGATCGGAGTAGAGATCTCTCTCATGCGAGGAGTAAATCCAGTGCCATAGAAGGTAATGAATAACAGCACCACAATTACCACACCATAGATCCAATAAAAGTTATTACCACCTTTATTACCCTGCCCGCCAAATGAATTGTTCTGTTTACCGAACTTTTCCTTCATTCGTTCAAACTGTCTTTTACGCTCTTCCTCGTTAGAAACCTTTTGATTTGAATTATTTGTCCCTTCGTTATTTGTTTCGTTGCTCATTTTAAATTCTTTCCCTTAGTCAATTGTTTTTATTTCTGCATCTCCCCACAAACCTTCAATGTTATAATATTCCCTAGTTTCCTTTAAAAATACATGAACAACAATATTCACATAATCGATCAGGATCCATTCGCTGTTCTGATGTCCTTCAGAGTGGTAAGGCTTTTCGCCTGTCTTTTTTGCAACAACTTCTTCAACACTATCCGCAATTGCATTCACATGGGTATTGCTATCCGCATCACATATAACAAAGAAATCTGCAATTCTGTTCTCAATTCCTGAAAGATCCAGAATGGTAATATTCTTCGCTTTCTTTTCCTGCATCCCATCAATGATGGAATCCAATAGTCCACTGGTTTGCTTTTTTGTAGATGTTTTAACCGGACGTTTGCCCGATCTTTTCTTTTCTGAATTCGCAATTAAATTGGCTTGACGTAGCAACAATTCCTTTTCAGCCGCCTTTGACGCTACAGCCTTGGATTTTTTCGCCGCAGCAGATTTTGATTTTGTAACTGCTGATTTTTTCTTAGCCGCACCTTTAGCTAAAGTTGTTATCTTTTTTATTGCCGAAGCTTTCTTTACTATTTTTTTTGCCATAAAAGATTGAGGTGAAAACCTTTATTCCCTGTTTTTTTCTTAGGTTTACATTAAAGAACAAATTTAATCGTTTTGGATTAATGGAAACACTATTTATAGGACTAAATGAGATTTTTTTACCTGAAGTGAACAGCACCAATTCTTATGCCATTGAGCTGTTAAAGAACGTTAACCAAGCCGAAGGAACCATAGTTTACACCTTTAACCAAACACAAGGAAGAGGACAAAGAGGCAATAGCTGGATGAGCCAGCCAGGGCAGAATTTGGCCATTTCAATTGTTTTGAAACCACACTTTTTAGCATTAAAAAACTTACATTTCATTTATGTTGTAAGTGCATTGGCTGTGCATGACGTTATGACGCAAATACTCAACAATAGCCAATTTGACATAAAAATAAAATGGCCGAATGACATACTTGTGAACGGAAAGAAGATCGCCGGCATACTCAATGAAAATATATTACAAAATACAAAGCTGTATTATTGCGTAACGGGAATTGGCGTGAACATCAACCAATCTGACCTTTCAGACCTACCTGCCGCAACCTCTTTGTATTTATTAACTTC
>DAISHL010000293.1:0-903 GCA_036822555.1 Bacteroidota bacterium
TTCTGGATCTCTAACATTTTCACCTGGAACTCAGCCTCTATTTGTTCGGCAGTCCAATCAGGATGAGCAATTTTGATGCTGGCTTTGATGAACCCCGGACTAGGCATGTTCAAGGTTTGATTATGATGTGCTCCCATGGTAATGAATTTTGTTTGGTCAAAATTAACACCTTTAAAAGCGAGTGCTCTGTTAAAAGATATAAGTTACAGTAAATGAATACATAAGCACATAAACAGTTGGTTGTTCATTTTAATTAAATAATTAACAAATACCCTCCCTCTTTAGAACCGCTCTCATTTTTCACTATCTTCAATTTATGGAAATAACGAATGACCAATCACACAACGACTTGCATGTGCCAGGCAATCTGCTACTGGATATCTGGACCAAACCAACCGCAACATTAAAGTATATCCTTGCCAACTGCCCTGATAAGTATCTAATTCCCCTGTATATTCTGGGAGGCATTCACAGCAGCATCGACAGGGCCATTTCTAAAGACAGCGGCAATACTATGGATCCATGGCTTATTATTACCATTGCTGTGATCTTTGGTGGCGGCCTGGGTTGGATCAGCTATTACATATATGCCTATTTTTTAAGCTTGTGCGGACGATGGATCGATGGTAAGGCAGAACCAAGAGAATTCAGGACCGTATTGTGCTGGTCGAGTATCCCTAGCATCTGTTCCCTCATCTTGTTTATCCCACAATTCATGATCTATGGAGAGGATCTTTTTCGAAGCGAGTGGAGCAATACAGAATGGTGGTACCTCATTTCGTTCATAGGTTTTGGACTGTTGGAACTTACACTTGGCATCTGGAGCTTGGTGATCTTCATCAAAGGGATCATGATCCTGCAAGGGTTCGGCGTAGGAAAATCACTATTGAATGCCTTCATTCC
>DAISHL010000293.1:913-3372 GCA_036822555.1 Bacteroidota bacterium
GTTCTAATAATTGTATTGATCACTCAGATCTAAAAAAAAAGAACAATGGAAGAGCCAAACATACTCACCGAAGAGCAAATAGAAACAGAAGTAAAAGTTCTCGAAAGTGAAGAACGTCAAACCATTGTGCATTGTCAGTGCAGTGGTGAAGGAAGTGAGGCATACCGTATATGGCCAAGCACTTACTTGGTAGAACATGGTAGTGATAGACGTGCAAAACTGATCACGGCCTTCAATATTTCGTTTGCGCCAACATGGACACTGAATGATGGCCGAGGCTTCACTCTTGTGTTTGAGGGATTAAGCAAGGATTGCCGGTCGTTCGACCTTAATGAAATCTTTCCAAAGACCGGAGGTTTTGAGGTGTTCAAAGTCGCACGCTAAAAGACCGATGAATACCAAATTAGTTTTAAACTATTTGAAGGCCATATTTGAGTGCTATAGTTGATACACTCTTTTATCCCATCCTCTTACAAATTCCACATTGAGAAGATAGTTTTGACAAATCAAACTTAAGCAGCACCTATCAACTTCTTCATAGAACTTTCATAGCTGTCAATGATTTTAATCATCTTTTTTACTGATGCATTGAATTCTTCCTGAATGGAATCAGGTGAATATTTGCGTTAAATAAAACAAGCCATGAAAAGAATTGCCCTTCTTCTGATGTTTAGCATCGCAGGTTTAATAGCCACCGCACAAAAAGTAGTAGCATTACACAGTGGAACAACAGTTACCATGTTTAACAGTGCTAATCCCGTGATTGATGCCTACAATGCCGCGCAAAACAAAGACACCATTTATATCCCTGGTGGATTCTTTAATTTCCCCGGCAGCTTAAGCAAGCGCTTGGTGGTCATTGGGGCAGGTCATTACCCTGACTCCACTCAGGCAACTTCCAAAACTATTATCAATAATGGTTTTTGGTTCTATGCGGGTTCAGACAGCAGCTATTTAAGCAGAGTTGAGATCAACGGAAATATTTACTTTGATGCCGCTGCAAGTGTGCATGGCATTAGGATTTTCAGATGCAAATTTGGTTCGTTGAACATGAATGGAACTTCAACTTTTCCAAAAAACAGCACCATCATTAGCCAATGTGTGTTCAATGGAATTGACGGAGGTGGCAATGCTCCATTTACAACTGTATCTAATTGTATCGTAGCCAGCAGCGTAGGAAATTTTACAGGCAATGCCCTCATCCAAAACAATGTGTTCTTATGGGAAATGAGTTGCGGTGGTTGTGGACCACATAACGTTAGTAGTGTTGACAATTCACTGATCCAGAACAATGTGTTCTATGGCAACCATCCTTGGTGCATTTATGGTAACAATAATAATGTGTTCAACAACTTATATGCAAACAATCCGTTACAATACACCAATACCTATACCGGTAACTATACGAGTGTTGGTCAAAATAACTTAGTGGTATCTGCAACACCATCAGCATTCAGCTATTCCAGCAATTACCAATTACAAGCTCCATCAACTTATCTTGGAACAGACAATACACAGGTTGGACTTTATGGCGTAACTTTAGGTGCATACAAAGAAGGAGCTGTACCATTCAATCCGCACATTTACTTTAAGAACGTTGCTCCAACAACAAACGCATCTGGTCAACTTAACATTCAATTCAAAGTAAGTTCTCAAACTAACTAATCACGGAGATCATGAGATCGCTACGATCGTTTACGTTCATACTGTTGACCTTTTACACTTTGTGCGCTATGGGAAAGATCTCCATCAGCCAAAGTGTACTCAGCTCAAGTATTTCTCCAACATACACAACAAACAAAATTGTTGCCTACGAGTATTGGTTTGATTCCAATTTGAATCAAAAGATTTACCAGAACGTTACACCCGTTTCAGCATTGAGTCTTAGCACCTCCATTGCCACAGGCACCATGAACCCCGGCATACATTCTTTTAATATCCGTTACAAGGATATGTACGGCAATTGGTCATTGGTAAGCAGCGATCTGTTCTACAAACCCATTGCAACCAGCACCCAAAGCGGAAACACCTTGGTGAGATATGAATATTGGTTTGACAACAATTATGCACAAAAGGTTACACAAAACATTGCACCAACGCAAGCCTTTGTATTAACCTCTAGTCTCTCTAGCGGAACGATGAATCCTGGAGTACACAGTTTCAATATACGTTTCAAGGACAGTTACAACAACTGGAGTGTAGTTCAATCACAATTATTCTACAAACCTATTGCAACTTCAACTCAAACAGGTAATACCCTTGTCCGTTATGAATATTGGTTTGACAATAATTACATACAAAAAGTAACACAAACCATTACTCCGTCGCAGGCATTTGTTCTTACATCTGCAATACCAACGGGCACCATGAATCCAGGCGTTCGCATTTTCAATATACGTTTAAAGGACAGTTACAAAAATTAAAGCATAGTTCAATAGCAGCTATTCTACAAACCTATT
>DAISHL010000294.1:0-3372 GCA_036822555.1 Bacteroidota bacterium
AGGGTATGGTGCCACTGGATCTAATATATTTTTAGTTTGAGATGGTAGTTTAAAATCGAGGCGAGTCAATTCGTCCTTTTCCAAAGATTTGATGATGGTGAATGGACTGTTCACCAATAAGCTTATATATTGGGGTTGTGTGTATTTTCCGGCATCAACAACATCAATTGGAATACGCAGCAAACCACCCCTGATACCAATGATCACTGTGCTCATGGAAATAAGCATTGCAGGGATAACGGTATAAGAATACTTTAGATTGAATTGATAGTTAGGGTTTGGCAGTTCTACTTTTCTATATAAAACTATCATGAGATACACCAAAACAATGGCTATAAGAAGTATATACCAGAAGTCTGCAATGTATTGCGGAAGAAGTTTGCTAAGGTCTGTTTGACCTCCTGCCTGCATGAGGATATCAGCTGTGGAACGTTTTTTTATGTAAGGAAAATAGGCAATGTCAACCATGTTAAAGATCAGGAAAACAGTGTTGCTGATGGCATAGACCCATAACAATACCTTTTGATATTTAACGGTATAAAATGAGTTGAGTGGTAAAAGCGATAGAAGAATGAACAATCCGTTCCCACTTAAAACACTGAAGGTGTCAAAACGCAAGGCATACAGGTTAAGTGAGATAAAATGACCTGTTTCAATATCGCTGAAATACCCATGGTTGAACCCGAAAAAGAGTAATCTGCCAATGAAGTATAGTAAATAAACGGGTAATAAGCGTTTAAATAATACTAAGATCTGATGGAGATAGGTTGCTAACACAATGATAAAGCACTAAGGTACGCTATAATCCATAAAAAAACCACCATAAATGGTGGTTTCATTACGTATATGCCCGTTTAATTATTTTGGCGATTGACCGGTGCTTTTCTTTGGTTTCTTTTCTACCGGCGTTCATTTTTAGTTGATAGCCATGCGTGTGGAGGTCTTCTTGGAACCTCCTGGTTTTTCAGAAGCAGATTGTTCAACAGTGCTTGGAGTACCATCAGGATTCACACTTTCTTTTTTCTCAACCTTTTGTTTCTGATCTTCCTTCTTTTTTGGTTCAGTTTGCGCACTTGATACATGGTTCAATACCACTAAGGCTGCAATTGTATAAACTAGCTTTTTCATTGTTATAATTTGTTTTAAAGTTAAGATTATAAGTTCAAAAGTTATGCCGCAATTGAGGATTTAACTTATTTTAAAAGTTCAAGAGCTTCCTGAATAGAGATCAACTCGTCCTTAAATGTTGCAATGATAAATGCATCTGTAAATCCTTTGCCCTCAAGTTCTTTTCTGTATTTTTCAGCGGCATCATAACCTGTGAAACTTCCTGAGGTAAATCTTACGTTTCCGGTGGTGGTGGTTTGTTTTTCAAGATTGGCAAGTCCTTTGAAACGTTCTTCTGCAGCAGCAACTTGTGATGGACGTTTGTTTGGACCGAGCTGAATTTTAAAGGTCACCAATTTTTTGTTCACCGAACTGAAGATCTTATTTTCATTCAGGTCCTCTTTATACCCTTTCTCAACGGTTGCCTTGGTTTGGGTCATAGGAATACGTTTACAGCCTTTGTATGCAGTTACGAACGCATCGCTATATCCTTGGATAACAAGGTCAGCCCTAACAGCAGCTGCTTCCTCAATTGTTTTGTATCCTTTGGTTACATATCGATAGATGTTTTCTCCGGCCTTTAATTCTAAAACTCCGGCACTCGTATTGAAAACACTTGAAGAGATCTTGTTTTTGAAGGCACCTAACTGAACACGGTATACGATCTCATCTTTTCCAAAGGACTCTGAAGGGGCGTTTTCAGTTACATTCTCTGTGCCATTATTGTTGGACACAGCTAAAGAATCTTTCGTTCCTGAACTTTCAGATCCTTTCTTATCCTCTCCATTCGCAATATCCAATATCTCAGTTTCGCTTAATCGTGTGATGTTCTTTCCTTTAACACGAGAGATCCCCGCATTTTTGTTGCCCATATTCACAAACTCTTCACGGTATTTTATTGCGGTTTTAATTTTCATGTAAATAACTGAAGTATAAACTACCTTAGTGCCATCATCAAACGTAGTGCTATTGATGTCACCAATACTTAACAAGAATGCCATTTCATCGCTTGGGATAGAGCCCTCGTACCTGGCCAACTCCACGGTATAATATTCCTTCTCTTTTTTAGGTCCTAGTTCAGATGTTTTCTTATTCAATGCAAATACATTGCCGATGTACTCAACTGTTGTATTCAAGTCGGTTGAATCATTTAAATATTGAGCGTACCATTTTTTGTAATACTCGTCATCAACAGCAACACCTCTGGCATCCACAACCATTCCTGCAGGCGTTTGCAATTCATCATCCATGTAATTAGGTATACCGTCATTGTCTGTATCTTCAGGACAGCCATTCTTTGTTACCTTTACATCTTTTGGGGTACCCTGGCAATCATCATTCCAGTCAGTTACACCATCTTTATCGTAATCTGCAGAGTCAACTGCAAGCCAATCCACTTTTTCGTAAGCATCGCTTTTCTTTTTCTTTTTAATTGGCTTGGCAATAAGGTCATATTGTAAAGAAGCTGAGGTGTAAGAGAAATTGTCCTTTGATTTTTCAACTCATTTATTCTATGTAATGAAATAGATGTAATCTGTGGCGGAAAAGAATACTTGGAAATTCATCTTCAGATCAACACGGTCGGTTACCTTCATGATAAACCCTGCGCCAACTGGCATGGCCCATGAGCGTTCCTGATACTTTCCAAACAAAGCAACATTACTTTCGCGTACATCTGTTTCATACACATAGTCACGTTTCAGTTCAATAGCGTATTGTGATCCCGGAGTACCTTCTGCAATATTTCTGATGCTGCCATCCTTCCAATAATGATACGTATTACCGTTGGCGTCCTTTAAGTCGGTTTTACTTAAGAATTCAAATCCGCTAATACCAAGCGAAAGATAAGGTCTTAAAGTATATCTGTCTGGGATGAAATTCCCAAAATCATACATTAGATTAACACCGCCAGCTCTGATCTCTGAAAGAAAATTCACGTTACGATCCAGCAATCGTTCGTTGGCTCCAATTTTTCCGAACATCACATTGAAGTTCAATTGAAGATAACGTGTCAAACGTTGAGAAATATTCAGATCAAATGCATAACGAGATGTCAATGGTGATTGAAAGTGTTTTGAGTAAAGGTCTCCATAGAATCCAAGTCTGCCTGCACCTAGTGCTACTTTTGGTTTTAGGGCCTGATCGGCAGCACTGGCAGATGAATCAAGGATATCCTTATTCACATAATCATCTTCTGTTTCACGGTACTGACCTTTAGCAACTACAGTTTGTGTTGGTATAACACTGGTGTTTAGGATTGAGAAT
>DAISHL010000295.1:0-3357 GCA_036822555.1 Bacteroidota bacterium
TTTGAAGGGTTCACAAAGAAGTAATCAAAGTAGTTAGATGTGTCGATGATATTGCCGCTAAATTTTTGATGGAAGTGTTTGCTGCCTGGTCCGTGACAACATTAACAATCAATCCCATTTGGAACACTCTTGTATTTGTTCTCCGACCCCATAATAAAATCAGGGTAACCATTGTGGCAACTCATACATTCCAAGCCTATCTTTCTTGTGAACCTTGTGTTTACACCGTTTTCAAATCCGGGAGGCATATCCCATGTATGTTTTTGGGTATAGTAGGTCATTGGCATCTGATTGATGTAGCCATTCACAGATTGCAGATGGCTGTTGGTGTGTTGACCGGATCCTATGATAAAATTAACCTGTTCCTTTCGTTTGTAAACGGTGTCTTTTCCGTTTGATCTGAACTCGGTGATATACATGCTGTCTCCCGATAGAAAGGAAGTGTAATGCATGTTAAGGTAAGGATCGTAGATAGTACTGTTCTTAAAACTTGCACTGGTTTTTTTAGAGGAGGCAATATCAAACGATCTGCCCATGCCGGTTTGAATGAAAGATTCGTAAATGGATTGATGGCATTGCTTGCAGGTGTTCATTCCAATATAACGGGCCGAATCAGAATGGTTCATATACACATTGTCGGCTACCGGAGTGGATGTGATCTGTTGCGATGACTTTTCTGACTGATCACAACCGGTAATTACCAATGCGATACAAACAACAAAGAAGGTGATTGTATGGTGCAATGTTTTACTCATTGATGAGTTGGAGGAACCAGGCATCTTCAAAGTGGTTCAGCGCAGTTTTGTTCCAGCTTTTCTTTAATCCTGTTTTTTCAAAGCCTGCTTTTTCAAACAATTTCAAACTTGCGGCATTGCTGGCGTTTACAATAGAATAGACCTGCTTCAGGTGTAAAATATTGAAGCAATAATTGATGGCAAGTTTCAGGCTTTCATATGCAAAACCTTTGCCGGTGTATTTTTGATGGATATAAATGCCAATACCTGCACGTGCATGTTGCACATCAAATTCAAAGAGATCGATCGTGCCAATTGTTTCATTGGTTTTATTCTCAACAACCATTAAACGCAGTTGCTTGTTGGTATAAATGTCATATTGGCTATTGTCAACGAATTCCTTTAACACATGTTTACTGAATGGAGTTTGGGTATTGCTCACATGCCAAAGCTCAATGTTATTCTCCCATTCATACAGACGTTCAACATCGTCGTGTTCCATGGCGCGCAGCGAAATATGTTCCCCTTTGATAAACATTAGTTGTAAAATTCATCCCTGATGCCGGTAATGATCTTACTCAGATCGTCTTGCGAGTATACAGGCAGTTTCAGGTCTTTTGTATTGTCTTCTAAATTTAATGAAAATGCCTCTATTATGAAATTATTTGATTCCAGTTTTTGTATAAATGTTGCTATCAATTCGTTTTTATCGGAATTCAAGGCGTAAAATTCATTGAAGAACTCTTTGAGAGGTGACAGACAGGTAACCTCGTGGTTGGTGATCTGCGGATGCTTTTTAAGGATCTCCAGGAACACATCATTAAGGTGCTGGATACTAAATACCGGGTGTGGCTTGATCTTTAAAAAAACACTCTCAATTTTCTTTTGCTGAATGGTTTTTAACAGCACCTCCAGCTCAATATCAGGTTCGTTGCCTTTGATGGTCAAAGAATGGTATTTTCCGTTGATCACAACTCCAATATGCGGAGGCACACGATTCACATGCAGTAACACCACAAATAAACCCTTACGCAGATCCTGGGTTGAATATGTGGTACACGAAATATGCGTGCTTACAAATGAGGAAGACATTATTGCAGTTCGATTGTTCCTTTAAAAACCAATGTGGCCGGACCTTCGAGCCAAATGTTGTAAAAAGTATGTTCAAGCACCTTGTCAAATTTCACATTAAGTGTTCCACCCAGTGTTTTAATGGCGCAGTTGTTCTTTCCGGTTGACAAACCACTGGAGGCGGCTACCAAGGCAGCAGCGGTTACTCCAGTGCCACAGGATAAGGTCTCATTCTCAACACCACGTTCGTATGTTCTTACAAACAAGTGATCGTCGTAACGTTCAATGAAGTTCACGTTTGTGCCTTCTTCCTTGAAACGGTCGTTGTATCTGATCTTTCTGCCTTCTTCAAACACATTGAATGAATCGATATGATCAACCATTTTCACGTAATGCGGGGAGCCTGTATTTAAAAAGTAATGATCGTTATGAATTTCAATTCCTTTAACATCGCTCATTTTAAGCGAAACAATACCATCCGACAGAAGATTGGCATCATGCGGACCATCTACAGCAATAAATCTCGCTTTTGTGTCAACAATGCCAAGGAGCTTGGCAAATGCCGTGATGCATCTTCCCCCGTTACCACACATGCTGCTAAGGTTCCCATCGCTATTGTAGTATACCATTTTAAAATCAAAGCCGGTTTCCTTTTCCAGTAACATCAATCCATCTGCGCCAATGCCAAAGTATCTGTTGCACATGAATTTCACCTGCTCATTGGTCAATTGTACCGAATTTGAACGGTTGTCAATTAAGATAAAATCGTTACCCGTTCCCTGATATTTATAAAAATGGAGTTCCATTTAAGAATCGAGTTTAGAGAGTAGTTCTGTATTATTAACCTTTACAAATGGCTGGAAATCTGAACTGTTCTCAATTTCATAAACAACTTCAAAGCTTTTGATGTAGTATCTTCCATTCATTTGATACAGTAGGATGTTGTTGTGATCTGTTAACCCATATAACATGATCCTGTTCTTCATGAACCTGTATCCTTTTGAATTTAGTGGTGTTCTCCAGAATTCAATGGTGTAAGAGTCGGAGTTCACCGCATTTACCCCAGATAATTCGCGGACCAGGGAATCGTTCTGATTTAATTCATTCAGATTAATGATCTTGATCTGTTTACTGGAGAGCATCTGATCAACAGCAATGTTGATATCGCTTTCTGAGTTTATGATGCTGTCTACCTCTTTGTAATTGACCTTGCTTGCGTATTTTGATTTGATCTTGAATCGATCCTTATTCTTCGATAATGTGTTATCATCCTTTTCTCCTGCCTTTTGTTCTATCACAGTGATCTTATCTGAACTGATCGAAGACTTAAGTTTGTTGAAGATCGAATCGATCTTGAATAGAAAGAATGCAATTCCTATAAGTAACCCAATGGATACACCAAAAACGAAACTCGGTATCTTACGCTTGAACTGCATGAATTTTAACGTAAATTTAAATAAAAAACAAGGCGCTGAGTTAAGCTATGTTAAAAATAAATCAACACCATCAGTTTCATAGTAATTTTGCGTTATAAACTTAAAAATTCATCAAC
>DAISHL010000296.1:0-3344 GCA_036822555.1 Bacteroidota bacterium
CTCACTGTTGGCACGACACTGGCCACCCCAGCTGGTGACCTCCGTGTAGAAGGCGCCGTTGCTCGTTCATCGAGTGACACGAGTCTGTTTGGACTGAATGTTGGTGTGAATGCTCTCGAGTATTCAGCATCTGCTTTCTATGACCTCCCTGTGGACACCACTGTTCGTCCATATGTTGGTGGCGGATTTAACTATACGGATGGCGAAGTCGATGTGTTCTTCACCGATGTTGGTGCATCTGGTTGGGGATACCACCTGCAAGGTGGTTTCCGTACGCAATTGACGGATACTGTCACCGCAGATGTCGGTGTTCGTTGGTCTCAAAAGGACATCGAGCTAGAAGCTTTTGGCTCATCCTTTGATGCAGATGTGGAAGACGTTCGCTTCCGCGTTGGGTTTAACGTAGCCCTCTAATATAGTCGATAATATCGACCCACGATTGGACCGAGGCCATGAAAGATTGGCCTCGGTTTCGTGTTGTCATGACCTCATAAATATAGTATATATAATACATGAAACAAATATCTCGTCCAAAGGCGAAGAGGCCTGCAAAACAATCTCCCACTCATATTGTTGCGTTAACTGAGATGGTTCACGATTTGGAGATGTTTACCATCGTTTACGCTTGGGAACACAAGGTACATAATCATGTTGTGTGCTGGCAATTTAGGCATACAAAGAAGGGAATTGTCAATATCCTCCCTTCTCAAATTAAGATCCTTAAAAAAATAAGAACAAAAAGGACAAGTAATGTGGATAAGAGAAATCAGAGAACAAATAGCGCTGTGGATATTTCCTGAAGCAGAAGCAGTTTTCACCAAACTGCAAAAACAATATGAAACTATAGATCGATTAAGATCTGATTTAAAATCACGCGAAGTTGAAATCTCAAGATTGAAAGAGATTGAATATAAGTATAATGTTTTTATTAATGCGTGTTCTAAACGCTTAACAGAAGCGATGCATGATCATATTTACAAGAGTTTATCGGCTCTTTCAAAAGCCGCATGTTATTTTATCATGGACAAATTCTCACCTAGAAGCATTCAAGATATAGTCGAGAATGAATTCAAAAAGGTAGAAGTGAGAATAGAATCAGATACGGATCTTTATAATGCGCGCGAGCTAACTATTATATCTGTTAGACACCCTCCAGAAAAATACTCTATAATGATTCGTGGTGATGAACTCGATATTCTGAAAATGGGATAGCTACATGTTAAAAAAAAATGTTGATAAAAACAAGGTTCTAGATGATCTCAATAATGATCTATTAGAACACAATATGTTTTACAACTAGACTATTTTAGTAATAGATTCATCAGATAGTGCTGTTGCAATGATTGGTGAACCAGGAACAGAAGAACCTGTATTATCGTTAGACCTTCATCACCTGAGAAGTGAGCACCTAGATCGTGAAATGGAATTGATTCAAGAGATAGAACAATATTACAAGGTACTAGAACAAAATGAAAATAGCTCTATTTGATGATTTGCATTTCGAAAGCAATGGGAAGTTTGATATCGAGCTTCCAGAAGCTGATGTTTGTGTTTTAGCTGGTGATATCTGTGTCGCTGCATTATTGTCTCCACATCGAACAGATGCTGATGCCCGAAAACACAAGAAGGCCTGCGATCATATGTTCAGTATGTTCTCTGAGAAATATCCGATTGTACTTTACGTAATGGGAAATCACGAGCATTATCATGGTGTATTTGATAATACACCGATAATTTTACGTGAATTTTTACGTAAATGGAACAACATTATTTTATTGGATAAAGAAACTTACGATATCAATGATGTTCGGTTCTTCGGTGCCACTTTTTGGACCTCATGTAATAACGGAAATCCAATAACAAATTTGGTTCTTCGTGCTTACATGAAAGATTTTACTGTTATCAAAAGAAACGATAACAGTAAGTGGACTCCTTTTGCCAGCTATCTTGAGTGGCAAACATCAGTTGAACAATTGCAAAAAGAAATCTATAAAGCGAGGGCGGATAACATCAGCAAGATGGTGGTGATATCGCATCATTGCCCTTCAAGAAATAGTATCGATGAAAGATATGCTCATGAAACACAAGGCAATTTTGCATATTATAGTGATTTAGATGAATTAGTTGATACGAGACCGATTGTGGCTTGGTTACATGGTCATGTCCATGTTGCCATGGACTATTTTATAGGTGATACTAGGATTGTTTGTAACCCTAGAGGGTATCCTTTTGAGATTAGACATCAATCTACTGGATTTAACAATCGAAAGATTATCAAAGTATAAGCGAGAAGTTAGAGGAAATAAGTTGAATGAGTGATAATAAAGAGCATGCTTCCCCATTGCTTACACGCGAGGACCTACTGCGAACGGAAGATATGCGCCTTGCACTCGAAGGAGCTAAACCTCTTGACGTAAACATGCAAGAAACAATTCAACTTGCGCATTTCTTCTACGACTTTATCGCAAATGGACGAGTGCCATGAGCGACCTTGTGTGGTGTATGTACAATGTGACAGCGCCAGCGCTCCGCTTTCTGCGGCGCGGCGTAGGGTTGTTGCCCATTGGCCCCGCCATCGCCGCCGCCATCCGCTCAGAAATCGACACTGGAAAGATACCTTACCGCTCTGCCGAGTTTTACGCTAATACTATTTTATTTAACCAAATACAGCTTGACCAAATACAGCTTATCCAAATGAGCGTGTATTTGGCCATTAAAGGCCAAATCGATGAATAACGTTAAATATAATATGATTGCAACCAATAATAATATCGCAATGAATGTAGCTCGTGCTGTTAAATGGGATCATGAGAACGCATCGGTTTTATGGGATACTTATAATAGAAATATTAGTATGCATATTACTAACAAAGTTAATGCTGTTATTAGTTATTATTATCGTAGTGTGAGAATTGTTACTTTAGATGAAACTTGGAGTGAATTTAGATGAAAATTAATTGGTCAAGATGGGAAATAGACGTTGGTGTCTTTGCTCTGTCAATTTATCTGTTCTTTACGGGACTAATGTTGACAAAAAGCACAATTGCTACAATAATGTTCTTTGGATATGTTTTAGCAGTTGCTGGCCCATATATTCTTATACAAAGAATCTTTTATCATTTAAAGAATGATGATCGAAAAACTCGTAGAAAGCGAGCACGTGTAACTAATAAAGTAGATTCAACTGAAGAGGAGTGAATTGATTATGAGAAAGCGAATATTATCAACTGAGAGTGAGCCAACGATTAAATCGTTGGCTGGTAGTAAATTATTTAAGACGTTGGGCATTTTGTTTGCCGTTATTGTACTCGCATCTATGACAGGATGTTTTGGAACAAGTGTTC
>DAISHL010000297.1:0-3331 GCA_036822555.1 Bacteroidota bacterium
GGAGAATAGTATTATATTTAAGAAATTAAGCGTTTTTTATGAATAAACTTCTTCTCTTATTTATTGGAATAGTTGCAATGTTTTTTTCATGTAAGAAGTACGAGGAGGGCCCAGCTTTTTCACTATTGACGAAGAAATCAAGAGTTTCAAACACTTGGGAGCTGGATAAATATTACGAGAACGGTGTAGACAAAACAAACGATGCAGTTTCTGCATTTAAGGATTTTACCCTCTTCATCGACAAGAATAATATGAAGTATTCAAAGTCCTTCAGCGCCTTTGGCCTAATACCATACGGAGAAACAGGGTCCTGGAAATTCACGTCTGACATGGAAAGCATTGAGTTTGATCCTGAGAACTATTCACTGGCTCCATACACCTGGAAGATCATAAAACTGAAGAACACATCCCTTGGATTTTCTTACACAAGTAACTCTGTGAATGTGAAGTTGTATTTAAAATAGAACAGGTTAATTGTAGCCGACAACACTCCTTATGAGTGCTAATTTATCATTGGCCATTTTAGCAGCCTTTGATTCGCCAATGCTCAATTCTTTTTCAAGTAAGCTTTCGTTGGCCATCAGAGAGTTGTATGTGGCACGTTGATCTTTGAAGTTGTCAAGGATAAGTTCAAGCAATGCTGTTTTAGCATGACCGTATCCAAATCCGCCCTTGATATAGTTATCGCGCATGGTTTGAATTTGGCTAGCATTGGCCAGCAGTTGGTATAGTTTAAACACATTACACGTGTCAGGATCCTTTGGTTCCTCAAGAGCTTTACTGTCTGTAACAATACTCATCACCACTTTTTTCAGTTCTTTGTCTGGTAAAAAAATATTAATGAAGTTGTTGTAGGACTTGCTCATTTTTTGTCCGTCAATTCCCGGTACGATCTTGGTTTGCTCATTCACCAATGCTTCAGGCAATACAAAGATCTCTTGCTCCATTTTGTTATTGAACGCAGTTGCAATATCTCTGGTCATCTCTAAGTGTTGCACCTGGTCTTTACCAACCGGCACTTTTTCAGCGTCATACAAAAGGATATCAGCAGCCATTAGCACAGGGTAGGTGAACAATCCTGCATTCACATCACTCAAACGCTCGCTCTTGTCTTTGAATGAATGCGCGTTGGCCAACATAGGGTAAGGTGTAAAACAGTTGAGGTACCAAGTGAGTTCTGTGACCTGTTGTACACGACTTTGGCGGTAGAATAAATTCTTTTGGGTATCAAAACCAAAGGCAAGCCAGGTTGCGGCCACTGCCTTCGTGCTCTCTTTAATGAATGCAGCATTCTTAACACTTGTAAGCGTATGCAGATCGGCAATAAAGAACAAGCTTTCGTTTCCCGGTTGTTTGCTTAATTCAATGGCCGGCATAATTGCTCCCAGTATATTGCCCAGGTGCGGCACATTGGTACTTTGTATTCCAGTTAATATTCTTGCCATGGTGTATTGCGGGCAAAGGTATTATTTTATTGATTAATTTTGTGCCCAACTCTTGAATATTCTCCGAACAATACTAATGCCTTTTTGGAAAGTGTGGTTTGCACTGTGTTTTGCAATTCCTTTTCTGGTCATGTTCCCGGGATTTTATGTTTTACTTAAAACAGGCAGGTTTGATGCAGTGTACAAATGGAAAAGGGCTTGGGCCAGGATCATTTCCGTGGGTAGTTTTTTGTTCCCTAGAATTCACTACGTAAAGCATAAACATAAATTTCCAAGGCCCTGTGTGGTGGTGGCAAATCACACATCTTACCTGGACATTGTGTTCTCTCCGTTTTACATCGATCATACTGCAGTATACATGGGTAAACATGAATTGCTTAAATTACCATTGTTTAAGTACTTTTTTATCTACTTGGATATTCCTGTGAAAAGAAAGAGCGTTACCGATTCGCATCGTGCCTTCATCAAGGCCGGTGAAATGTTGGAGAAAGGATACAGTGTTGTTATTTATCCGGAAGGAACGATCAGCAGTAATGGTAAACTGAAACCCTTCAAGAACGGGGCCTTTAAACTGGCCATTGACAAGCAGGTCCCCCTTGTGCCAGTGGTAAATCTTAATAACTGGCACTACCTGCAAAACGGTGGGTTCTTCAAAAGTATGGGCGGACCTGGCATACCGCGCATAGTGGTGGGTGAGGTGATCGACACGAAAGGAATGACAGATGAGAATTTAGTTGACTTACGGGATAAAGTTCATACCTTTACAAAACAGGAATTAGAAAAGTATCATGGCAAAGAAAATTGATATTAAAACAGTGGATGAGATCGCGCATCTTGCCAGACTCGAATTTAACGATGAGGCAAAAGCTGAGATCGTGAACGACATGAACTGCATGCTTGATTTCGTGGAAAAGCTTAACGAACTTGATACCGATAAGGTAGAGCCACTGATCTATATGACAAATGAGCACAATGTACTAAGGGAAGATGAGCCGGTTGTTTCTGTTTCTCAGAAAGAAGCGCTGAAGAATGCCCCACAAAAGGATACCGATTACTTCAAGGTACCATAAGAGATAGACAATAACTAAAAAATAAAAGCGGGTCAAAGCCCGCTTTTTTATTAAGATTGGATCTTATATTACGAATGTGAGAATCTCGCTTTCAATTTAAAGAACAAGGTCTTCAATTGCTTTCTGAAAATGAACATCAGCATTAAGTAGGGCACAACCATCAGGTAAATGATCCCTGAATTCAAACTGCGTGCCATTGAGCTGGGGTCGTTCTTTAAGGTGCTTTCAGCCGATTGCTTACACATTGCGCACTGCGCTTCTGCCAATTGAGTTGACAGCAGCAGAAGGAGTACAACAGGCAATATGTTAAGCGCTGACCTTTTCACGGTTATTGATCAAACTTCTTGTAGTCTGCAGGAATAGCCAGATTCTCATCTGTAACCCCACCTTTATTCAATTTGGTGATCTCTAATTTTGAAATGAATTTATTATCAGAAATGCTTCTTTCTTCACTTAACACTGGCATAGCGCCCTTCGACAACTTTAGTTTTTCGAAATAGATGCTTTGTTTGTCTTTTCTGTTCCATAATTCCATCATTGGCACAAAGAAATCGTATTTGTCTGAGGTTACATAGTAAGTGATCACTGTATTCTCTTCGGTATTCTTTACAATATACTCCTGGCATTTCAAACCCATGATGGTCTTATTCTTCGCGCCTTTGGTCACCTCACATTTTCCTTTCATAACAGGAGGGATCTCACTCTTCTGATCACCCCAAACCTTGCGTTTCGGGTTCACGAATTAGATATTCTTTTCCTTAAGGTCGAACACAAAACTGCCCTCGATGGTGTTTGCGCCCTTTTTTGCATTTTGGT
>DAISHL010000298.1:0-3324 GCA_036822555.1 Bacteroidota bacterium
TTCGGTTCCCTTTCAAATTCAATGAGCCATTCGTGCGCTCCTGCCCCATCGCCCATAAATACTGGCGCAACAGTGTAATCCTTAACCAATGCATGTGTTTTCTCACATGCCGCCGCAATGGCATTGTCGGCATTGTGCACCATCATTTCCTCACCAAAAACATTAATGAACTGTTTAGTTCTTCCGGTAATGATGAAACGGTAGGGATTGGTACTGGTGAACTGTATCACATCTCCGATCTGATAACGCCACAAACCGGCATTTGTTGTAATGATCAATTCGTAATCCACTCCCTTCTGAACGTCCTCTAAACAGATCACTGGCATATCACCGTTTGCAGACAGTTCGCGAAATTCATAAAAGATCCCATAATCAAGCATCAATAAGATCTCGTCTGAGTTCTTCTGATCCTGTATGCCAAAAAAACCTTCAGAGGCATTGTACAATTGAAGAAAAGACACCTTAGCGCTGCCAAACAATTGTTTGAATTGCTCTTTGTATGGGCCAAAACTAACGCCTCCATGAAAATATACTTCCAGATTAGGCCACACCTCTTTGATCGTGCGTGCATTCTTCTATTCCAATATACGTTTAAGCAAAACCAGCATCCAACTTGGAACACCCGCAATGCTTGTAACATTCTCATTCATCATCGTGCTTGCGATCTTCTCCAGCTTGGCTTCCCATTCATCCATTAGTGCAATGGACACATCCGGTGCACGAAAAAACTCGGCCCACATAGGCAGGTTTTGAATGATGATGGCACTCACATCACCATGGTAGCTTTGATGAGCACCAAACTTATCCTCATTGAAAGAACCACCCAACGCTAGATTCTTTCCGGAGAAAAGCTGGGTATCTTCATGATTCACACAATGCAAGGTCACCATATCCCTGCCACCATTGTAATGGCACCCATCCAAATGTTCTAAACTCACCGGCAGAAATTTACTTTTATCGGTAGTGCCGCTGCTCTTGGCGAACCATTTTATCTCCGTAGGCCATAACAGATTTTGCTCTCCTTTTCTGTTTCGCTCAATATATGGCTTCAAGGACTCATAATCATTGATGGGCACCTGTTGGTTGAATTGTTTGTAGCTGTTGATAGAACTGAAGCCATGAAGTTTACCGTATTCTGTTTGTGAGGCCATTCCTACCAGATCGAACATCCACTCCATTTGCACGTCAATTGGGTATTTCATGAAAAGCTCAATCTGATGCATGCGCTTTTTCATGAGCCAGCTTGCTATGGAATTGAGTATAGCCATTACTTCTTGAATTTTTTAAGCAAGTGTTCAAGTGACAGTGCATTCAAACACATCTTGGCACTTAACATTCCCTTACGTGCAGCACAAACACCATAATACATATCAGAGAACCCGTCCTTGTGATGAGCATCCGGATTAATGGAGACCATCACATTCTTTTCGAGGCAATACCAGATCCAACGCCAATCAATATCTAAACGGTAAGGATGCGCATTCAACTCCATACTTACCTTGTTGGCAGCGCAAGCATCGATCACTTTCTTGTGATCGATCGGATACCCTGGACGTGCCAACAACAAGCGACCTGTAGGATGTCCCAGAATAGAATTGTAAGGATTCTCTATTGCTTTTATCAAGCGCTCCGTAGCTTTTGCCTCATTCATTTTTAAATTTGAATGAACAGACGCCACAACAAAATCAAATGTTGAAAGAACATCCTCTGAATAATCGAGCGAACCATCATTCAGTATATCACTTTCAATACCTTTTAAAATTTTAAAATCCTTATACCCTGCATTTAATGAATCGATCTCGGCATGTTGTTCTGCTATCCTTTCTTCGCTAAGTCCATTGGCGTAAAAGGCGGATCTTGAATGATCGCATATTCCTAAATACTCATACCCCAAGGACCTGCAATGATCGGCCATCTCTTTTAATGTGTGCATACCGTCACTATATGTCGTATGATTATGAAGGATGCCTTTCAGGTCCTTCATTTCGATGAGCTCAGGCAATTCATTGGCACGGGCCGCGTCAACCTCATGTAATCCTTCCCTTAACTCGGGCTCTATATATTGCAAATGCAGGGCTTTATAAATATCCTCTTCAGATCCGAAATTTTTTTCTTTAAGATCATGGTACCCTATCTTCTCCAGATGAGCCTTTGTGGCGGTCAACTCAAAACACTTCACAACAAACTCATCCTTTTCAGCCTGTATATAATTCACAGGAATACCAAGCAACTTCTCCTCTTTGGTATGATCCTCGCTTACCAGATGATCCGTGAGAATGTCTAAATGTTCAATCACCTCCTGCTTTCGTCTGAAGGCTCCAACGACCTCTGCCTGTATCCCTTTGTGCTTTTTTCTTATCTCCTGAAGCAGATCCATTGCCAACTCTTCACACGCAGCATAGTGTCTCTTTGATTGGTTCTGCAGTTGAAACTCAATGTTTGCCTTAACGGCATCCTGCGTTATTGCACCAAAGCCTTACAGGGTCACCACCCTGTTCTCATTGCATGCGTATAATAATTCACCAACACTTTCTATACCAAGATCTTTCCAAATGGCATGGACTTTTTTTGGGCCAAGGCCTTTAATGTGAAGTATATCTATTATTCCGGACGGTGTTCTTTCAAGAAGCTCATCTTGCTCCTTGGCAGAGCCATGCATCAAAAGCTCAACAATAAAGGAAGAGATACTTTTACCTATACCTTCTATCTTATCTATATCCTCTTTTGATTTGCCATCAAAATCGTATCTCAGCTTATTCAACTTAAATGCAGCATTCGCAAAGGCCTTTATTTTGAAAGGATTCTCCTGATGCAGTTCCATCAATTTCGCCTGAAGCTCCAATGCTTCTATGATCTCATCACTTGTCATTTTTAACGTAGATATTCGCGATCAAAAGATCGTTTGGGTTAGTGATCTTGATATTCTCGAAATTACCCTGAACCAGATTTATTTTTTTTCCGATCGACTCAAGTACAGTTGCATCGTCGGTGAATTTTGGTGAATATCCTTTAGTGAATGCTTTTTTAAGTTCTTTGACAGAGAAGCATTGAGGTGTTTGTATGATCCTGTAATTCGAGCGGTTCACTGCATTGTTCTTATTGCCTTTGATCTCCCGGATACTTTCATTGAGATCTATTGCAGGAATCGCATTTCCCTTTTTAGATGCCATGGCAAAGCAGGCTTTAATAACACTGATGGCTACACATGTCCTGGCCGCAGCATGAATTCCAACAACCGCTTTATAAGCTTCTACGAGCGCCAGTGCATTCGCTACAGAATGAAACCTGGTCTCACCCCCAAAAGTAACGGTGATGTTCTTTTCC
>DAISHL010000299.1:0-3321 GCA_036822555.1 Bacteroidota bacterium
ATTATTATTATTCACACAAAAATTCACCAAAGAATCAGCTTTTACTCCGTAATTATTGGTGTAATAACCTACTGTACCATCAGCCGGTCCATGAAAATGAACAATGGATATGGCCTTCCCGGGATTACATGCTCCCAGCCCAGCCCCAAAGGTTCCCGCAACCGAGCCAAAAGCCGCAAATTTACCATTACTTTCACAGGCCATTCTGTTGGTCATAAAGCCTCCCATGGAAAAGCCGCATAAATACACTTTATTCTGATCAATGGAATAGTTTGCCGCTGTAGAATCAACCAATGCATTGATAAAACCAATATCATCCACTGTTGGATTCGGATAGATGTTCAGAAAACCCGCCTTAGAATTCCAGGCATTTCCAACAAGCGGATCAGCCAATGCCTGTGGAACCACCACAATGATATTTGCTGTATCTGCAATAAAGTTCATTCCAATATTGCTAAAATTGGTCATGTTATCACCTAGTCCGTGCAAGGTGATCACCATAGATGCTGGCGCACTTGGATTATACATCGCTGGCACATAAACCCTGTATGTTCGCGATACCGATCCAACCATCATTGTCTTATTGCTCACCTGTGCCCTTAATGATCCTGCACTAAGAACGATGCAATACATTAGAAGAAAGAATTTTGATCTCATATTCAGTTTAATAATCAACTAAATATAGGAAAGGTATTTGGTAACATCAAACATGGAATTTTTACAACTTCAAACTTGATAGAAAAACCAAACATCTTGATCTGGCAAAAATCCCTACTTCACATGAACTTAAGAGCTGAACATATCTCCTAAAATTGTATTTTAGTAACATGGCAAATTTTAAATATCATTTTAGACATATTGCGATCGTTGCATTCGTTCTAACATTGCAATTCCACTATTCACAAGTGATCACCTCTTCTGAGATCGATGCTCTAGTTGAACAATCCCTTAAGACCTTTAACGTTCCCGGCATCGCAGTTGTCGGTGTCAAAGACGGTAAACTCATCCATGCAAAAGGGTATGGCGTGCGCTCACTTATAACCAAAGAAAAAGTAGATGAGAATACATTTTACGGTATTGCCTCCAACAGCAAAGCATTTACAACTGCTGCCCTTGCCATGCTGGTAGATGAAAAGAAACTGAACTGGGATGATAAAGTAAGAAAGTACATCCCTGAGTTCACATTGTATGATCCTTTTGTAAGTGATTCCTTTACTGTTCGAGATCTTGTTTGTCATCGCAGCGGACTCGGACTTGGTTCCGGTGATCTGATGATGTGGCCTGATTCCAATTCCAATTCAGTGAAAGATATCATTAACAATCTTCGATACTTAAAACCCGTATCTGATTACAGGACCAAATTTGAGTACAACAATAACTTGTTTATTGTTGCTGGAGAGGTTATCGCAAAGGTATCAGGACTAAGTTGGGACGAATTCATTGAAAAACGAATCATGTCTCCATTGGGCATGAATTCAAGCGCAGCGTGCAGAGCAAGACTAAATGACAGATCAAACATCACCGAACCACACGCCCCTGCTGATGGCACATTAACTGTTAGCCATGTTCATTGGAGCCAAACCGCTGATGCTGCCGGTGGCATTTATACCAACATTACAGATCTTAGTAAATGGGTGATCATGCAACTTAACAAAGGAAAATATGGTGAAGGTTTGAATCAACGCATGTTCAGCGAACAACAACAAAATGAAATGTGGAATCTTCAAACACCAATACCGGTTGCCGGTCCGGGTTACTACAATACACATTTCAACGGGTATGGATTAGGTTGGTTTGTGAGCGATGTGAAAGGCTATAAACAAGTAACACATACCGGAGGGCTTGCAGGAATAGTAACACAGGTTGTTCTTCTTCCTGAATTGAACCTTGGGATCATGGTGTTCACAAATCAACAGGTTGGTGCAGCATTTCAGGCCATTTCAAATACCATTAAAGACAGCTATTTGGGCATGCCAAAAAAAGATTGGATCAAAGAACTCAATGAACGTGTTCAAAAAATAAATACACAAGCTGCCAAAAAACAGGAAGAGGTAACAAAGCAATTGGAGGCGCAACAAAAAAGTAAGCTGACCAAACCGGACCCTTCTAAATTCACAGGTAAATACAAAGATGCTTGGTTCGGAGAAATTGAGCTGTTGATCAATGCCAAAGGAAAAATGGAATTCAAAAGCAAGAATTCCCCTCGCATGCATGGCGAATTATTCTACTATAAGGCCAACACATTTGTGGTGAAATGGTACGACAGAACATTGGATGCGGATGCTTTCGTGAATTTTACCCTTGACAAGGATGGCAAGTCTACCGGATTTGCACTGGAAGCTTACTCTCCTTTAACAGACTTTAGTTACGACTTCCAGGACCTTGACATAAAGCGTATTGATTAAACATGTTTCCGAACAGGCTATTCTGTCATTAATCATGACAAAACATGGTTAATAACTAATTGGCCCGGTATTTGTTTAAAAGATATACAACAGTAATTTTGATTAACCTAATTATTAAAAACTATGTTTGATAACAACGAATTCAGAAAGTATGCCACCAAGCACATGGGCATCAGCAGTTTGACCTACGATAATTACCAATCACGAATAACATCTTCACTAACTCCATACATCATCGAGGAACGTCAGTTAAACGTTGCTCAAATGGACGTTTTTTCGCGTTTGATGATGGATCGTATCATTTTTCTGGGTACAGGAATTAACGACCAGGTAGCAAATATTGTGCAGGCCCAGCTTTTGTTCCTTGAAAGCGTGGATGCCAAAAAAGACATTCAGATCTATATCAACTCTCCTGGTGGAAGTGTGTATGCAGGACTTGGTATTTATGACACCATGCAAATTGTAAAGCCCGATGTAGCGACTATCTGTACAGGAATGGCTGCTAGTATGGGTGCTGTGTTACAATGTGCCGGTGCCAAAGGAAAACGTACGGCTTTAAAGCATGCACGTATCATGATCCACCAGCCATTAGGTGGTGCCGAAGGTCAAGCAAGTGACATCGAGATCACTGCACGTGAGATCCAGAAGTTAAAGAAAGAATTGTATGAGATCATCGCATCACATAGCGTACAACCATACGATAAAGTTTGGGCCGATAGTGACCGTGACTACTGGATGATCGCATCTGAGGCCAAAGAATATGGCATGATCGATGAAGTATTGGAAAAGAAACCATAATAGAAAAGTATATCACTAAAAAAGACTCAGAGAATCTGAGGCTGTTTTTATTTAATTATGGATGCTTCGGCATCGGCGATACCATATCTTCTTTGTATTAGATCTCTTTTATTATTGT
>DAISHL010000300.1:0-3318 GCA_036822555.1 Bacteroidota bacterium
GGTAACTGACTACGTAGTAAAAGCACCAACATTCAGTAATCTTAATAAGTCTTCAGAGATCCCTGCAGAGCTAAAACAAAAACAAAGTGACATTGCTGCTAAACAGGCATCGCAACTCACCAACCTTACAAATGCTATCAGCTTAGAATACGAGACCAACAAGAACAACATCCCTAAGAATCTGACTGCAGAACAAACAAAGATCAAAAACAAAGTATTTGGATTGAATGCAGAATCTAAGGACTTGTTGATCCGATCAACCAAAACATCTAACGAACAGGAAAAATTAAAACTGCTTTCTCTTGCCGCCAAAACCGGTCATGCTGCTGCTACACAATTAAATGTGCTTATCAATAAACAATCAATGGAAGGTTTGGCAGCAGTTAACAACAATGTAAAGATCACTGCGCCTGAGAACAACAACACATCTAAGACAAATGACGTTGCTGTAAATAATACAAAAACTAATAAGACCAACAACACTAACAAGACCAATACAAATAAAACAAATACTAAAACAACTGACATCAAAGGCAATACGGATGTAGCAGCAGTAAAGGAAAACAAAACTAACGTAAAGGAGAACACATCAACTGCCAAGGAAACCACCAACACTAAGGAAAATGCCACAGCAAAAGCGAATACAGATGCTGCTGCGGGCACAAAAGTGTTAGCAAGGGTTGAAGGTTTAGAGGTATTGAATAAAAACGCATACAGCGAAGCCAAACCTATTCCGGTAGATGCAAAAATGCCTGACGGGTTGATCTTCCGCGTTCAGATAGGCGCGTTTAAAACTAAGATCGCCAACAATTCATTCAAGGGCTTAACTCCTGTAAATGGGGAGACTACCCCTTCAGGATACATTCGATACACTGCAGGTAATTTCAATAAAATTGAAAATGCATCAGCAGTGAAAAGCGACCTGAACTCGAATGGGTATCCGGATGCATTCGTTGTAGCCTTCTTTAATGGCAAACGCATCACCATCAATGAAGCTCTTGAGATCCTTAAGAATGAAGGTAAAACGGTTGACTTGAACAGCGCTCCGCAAACCGCAGGCATCAAAGAGAACGTGAATCCTAACGATGGCGCTACTGTTAAGGTGAACAACGACCCAGTAGTGGTTACTAAAGAGCTTGAAAAGACAAAGAATCTATTATTCACTGTGCAAATTGGTGTGTATTCGCGTCAAATTAGCAAAGCTCGCTTAAGCAACCTTAGCCCTATTTATACTGAACAATTGCCAAACGGCTTATACAGATACACAGCAGGTATTTACAGCAATGCTGAGCGCCTGATCAGCGACAAGAATCGTGTAATTGATCTTGGAATTAAAGATGCCTTTGTAAGTGCATATCTTGAAGGCAAGCGATTGCCATTCAACGAGGCAAAGGCTAAAAAAGAGGCAGACGCAGCCATTGTGTTTGAACCAGAGAACCCAATTGTGTTCCCTGCCGTTGGCACTGTTAATACCGCTACAACAGTACCACAAAGTATTCCTGCTCCAACCATTGCCCCATTCACCAATGGTGTAAAGGAAAAGCCGGCAGCAACACCTGAGAATGGAATCAAGGAAAATGAAGAAGGAATAACGTTCAAGGTTCAAATTGGGGCGTACAGCAGACAGGTACCTGACGAGGTTGCAAATAAATTCAACGCTATCAAATCATGGCCAATTGAGAATAAAGTGATCAATGGACTTTACATCTACAACATTGGAAACTTTAACGAAGCCAAGTTTGCCAAACAATTGAAAGATGAGGCAGTGGCAATTGGAATCACTGATGCCTTTATTGTGGTGTACAAGGATGGCAAAAAATTATTTGGCGCCGAGGCTACACAATACCTCAACCGCTAATGGAATTCACTATTGGCACGCCAACACCTCATCAGTTTGAACAGGTAAAAAGTTTCATTAGTAATTTTGAACTGGACAATCGCGAACTACATCGTGATCAATTCCTTGTAGCATGCAATGGCAACGAACTCATTGGCTTTGGCAGGATACCCGGCTATGACCATTGCAGCGAACTATGTTCACTAGGGGTCATAGAACCTGAACGAAACAAAGGCATAGGCAAAGCCTTGGTAAAAGAACTCATCACAAATGCGCAGCATCCATTGTACCTGGTTTGCATCATTCCCAATTATTTTAAAGCACTTGGATTTTCAATAGTTCACTCCTACCCCGTGCCACTTGCAGAAAAACTGAACTACTGCACCTCGGAATTGTGCGTACCCGAACCATACGTTGTAATGAAGCATTCTTAGGGTTATTCATTTAACAGTGTTAAAAAGTAACTTTTTCAGGCCTTATGCATTATACTGCTTGTTTTAATTTTACATTATGCGCCACTTATTGCATATTCTATTGCTTTTTCTTTTTCTTGGATTGAATACTCCTTTGCTCTCACAGGAAAAAGAAATGTTCAAGCAAAAACGTGAGCGTAAACGCATTTGGCGGAGATGGAAACCTAACAGAGAGGCGTATAATCCTTACCTGAAGAAAAAAGCCAAAGACAAACCAAGTGCCAGAATTGCAAAAGGCAATCGTAAAGAAATAAGACAACAAAAACGAAAAGATAAAAGACAACTGCGCAGAAGTAAAAAAACGATCAAGAAGCACTCTACGATCAGATAAGATCAGCGCAACGACATCACCTTCATTCTTTTTACAGAACCTTGCTCTTCTAATACTTCGAGTTGATACGTACTCTGAAGCTGTTGCATCAGATCACCATCTCTCACAATGATTTCCTTGTATCTAGGATATTTACCAACTTCCTTATGAATCTCCATCCGTTCATCATGTTCTTTCGCATAATATTTATAGAATAATAAAGGCAGATCAAACTCAGACGTGAGAAATACAGTTCCATTCAGCTTCCCTGACTTTTTATGCTTGAATGCATAGATAGCCATCGCCTCTTCTTCCTTTTGTTCTTCAGGGATCTCATTTTTATAGGATTGACGGGCAGAAAAATAATAAGGGATGGATACGATCAACAATAACATGGCAAATCCCGCACGCAAGGTGCCTTTTCTATTCATATTTTGAACCAAGGTATAAACACCTGCGGATGCAAACACAATAAGAATGCTTAGGTCTGGTAAGGCGTTCCATACATGCTTCACAGGCACTACTGAGAGGATCACAAAATGTATACCAAAACAAAACAGCAAATACTTGAAAAGGAAATGCTCATTGGTCTGTTTTAAAAACAAGAAACATCCGGGGATCACCAGAATAAACCATGTGAATTTTTCGAAGAATAAACGGTTCACGTAAAAATCCAGCCCCTCGCTTTGATCTGTTAT
>DAISHL010000301.1:0-3318 GCA_036822555.1 Bacteroidota bacterium
AAATTGCAAGGTTTATTTATTTTTAAAGGCTATGATGTTTGTATATCCTTGGTTTCTTTGGGCCCTATCTGCCATTCTTATACCCGTCATTATTCACCTTTTCAATTTCAGGCGCTATAAGAAGGTGTATTTCACCAATGTCAGATTTTTAAAGGAACTGCAACTCGAAAGCCAATCTAAATCAAGTTTAAAGGAATTATTGATCCTATTGGCAAGGATCCTCACTATTCTTTGTTTGGCATTGGCGTTTGCCCAACCTGTAATTACAGATAAAAGTGCCCCTAAAATTGATCTGTCCAAGAAAACTGTGAGCATTTACATCGACAATTCCTTTAGTATGGAAAACGTGAATTCACAGGGCCCCATACTGGAAAGTGCAAAGCTAACAGCTAAAAACATCATTAACAGTTACAGAAGTATTGACCGCTTTCAACTGATCACCAATGATTTTGAAGGAAAACATCAGCGGCTTTACAGCAAAGAAGATGCCCTGAACGAACTAAACTCGATCAAAGCCAGCCCTTCTGTTAAACGATACAGCGATGTACTTCAACGCCAAACCGAATTCAATGTGTCAAATTCCAATGCGGTGTATTATGCTGTAAGTGACCTGCAAAAGAGTTCATTTAACATACAGGATATTAAGAACGATTCGCTTCATAAGGTAACCGTGATCCCTGTGATGTCAGGCAATATCAATAACGTATTTATTGATACATGTTGGTTTGAATCACCCGTGCAACAAACAGGTGTTCTGCAAAAACTTCATGTGGTGATACAGAACAATTCAAACAAAACTATTGAAGCAGGTTCCGTGAAATTGATCATCAATAACAACCAGGCAGGACTAGGATCTTTTGCCATAGAGGCAAATGCCAAAAAAGAACTGGTGATACAGTTCATTTCAAAGATCATAGGCTACAACTATGCCTCACTGCAAATAGATGATTATCCTATCACCTTTGATGATAAATTCTACTTCACCTTCAATACCAAGGTGAATATCAATACCATTCTTGTCAATGGCAAGGATAACGGAACACAACAATACTTCAACAATCTATTCTCCGGAGACAGTTTGTTCAATCTTAAAGAATTTTCAGAGAACTCCATCGATTATTCATTCTTCAAGAATGCCAATACAATTATATTAAACGAATTAAGTCAGTTCAGCAGTGGATTAACAGAAGAACTTAAAAAATTTGCTACGAAAGGAGGCGCCGTTGTGGTAATACCGGCAATAAACGCAAACGTAACCGATTACAACGCGTTTTACAAAACCTTTAATTTACCAGGCATTCTGCGGTCAGACACACATGCCATGAAACTGGATGCACCCGATATTAAAAACCCTTTCTTTGACGGGGTATTTGAAAAGATTGACAAACAAATGAACTTGCCCTTATGCACACAACATTACGAATTTGAACAAAAAACAAATACCAGAGCAATTGGTATTTTTAAACTGATCAATGGGCAGGCCTTCCTAACGTCAACTGAATTTAATAACAGCGCATTTTACACTTTTGCATCGCCCTTAGGACAAAGATCGGGCAACTTCAGCAAACATGCCTATGTTGTGCCCACCTTCAATAAGATAGTTTTTATTATTGTTAATTGGTACACTGAGATCTACACCCTCAACAATAGATCTGTCATTTACATCGATCAGGAAGGATCAATGTCAGAAGAGCCGCCACATCTGAAATCAAAGGATGCGAAGATCGATCTTATCCCCGAGATAAGGCCAATAAACAATCAGCTGCAACTTACCATTTCGCAGCAATTGAATGAAGCAGGCTACTACGATATCCTCTGGAAAAATAGTTTGAAAAAAAGCGTTTCTTTCAATTACAACCGAATGGAATCACTCTTGAATTTTCATACCTTAGAGGAATTGAAAAACACGCTTCAAGTTAACAATCTGAAAAACTTCAGCATCATAGAAACCGACAATACAACCGACATGACCAAGGCCATACAACTTGGCGGAACAGGGGTAAAACTCTGGAAATGGTTCGTATTGGCAGCCTTACTTTTTATAGCAATAGAAATTTGTTTAATACGTTTTTTAAAATAATACGGCATGAATATTTTAATCAGACAAGCAACCATCATCTCTAAGCAATCAGAATACGCCAACAAGAAAATGGATATTTTGATAGAAGGTGGAACCATCACCTCCATCAAAAAGAATTGTCAGCCAAAGAACAACTCAAGGATCATTGAAGGCAAAGACCTGTTCGTATCAATTGGTTGGTTTGATATGCAATCAACGTTTTGCGATCCGGCAATGGAGCATAAAGAGACCATTGAAACCGGACTTAAGGCAGCGGCAGCAGGAGGCTTCACAGGCGTATGCGCCCATGGTTACAAACAATGTTCGATCAATAATAAATCAACTGTAGAATACATCCTGAATAAAGGTGATAAATTGGTAGATATTTATCCTGTTGGTTCAATTACAGTTAAAACAGAAGGAAAAGAACTCGCAGAAATGTACGACATGAAACTTGCGGGCGCTGTTGCTTTCAGCGATCATAAACATCCTATTGCTCATTCCGGCCTGTTCATGCGTGCCTTACAGTACAGTAATAACATTGGGTCTTTTATCATTGCGCATTGCAATGACGAACAAATTTCAGGAAGCGGCCAAATGAATGAAGGCGCTGTATCAACAAGCCTCGGTATGAAAGGCATGCCTGCACTGGCGGAAGAACTGATGCTCGAAAGGAATATTTCAATTCTTGAATACACAGGTGGTAAATTACATATCCCATCCATCAGTTCAGCAAACAGCGTTGACCTTATCAAAAAAGCAAAAGCAAGTGGATTAAATATCACGGCCGGTGTTTCATCCTTGAATCTGGCTTTTGACGACACCTCTTTAACAGGCTTCGATACAAATCTGAAACTAGACCCACCTCTGCGCACTAAAAAAGACATGGAAGCACTTCGCAAAGGAGTAGACAGTGGTGTGATTGATGTGATCATCAGCGATCATAACCCGCAGGACAATGAAAGCAAAGAGCTTGAGTTTGACCTGGCTGATTTTGGAGCCATCAATTTACAAACCACAGTGAATTGTCTGGCGGAAGCTTTCAAGAACAAAGACATTGAAAATGCCATTGAGGCCATAACCGTAAATCCAAGAACTATCCTTGGAATACAGGTTCCTGCCATTAAAGAAAAAGAAGAAGCGAATTTAACCGTATTCAGTTTCAGTGAATCAAATGTTTTGAATGCTGACACAAACCGATCGAGATCAAAGAATAGCGTTTATTACAATACTGAAAAACCGGGAAAGATCTTTGCTAC
>DAISHL010000302.1:0-3309 GCA_036822555.1 Bacteroidota bacterium
AACGACGAGCTAGAGATGGTTAGAGATCTTTTATACTTAAGAGTAATTGATAACTACTCTCTTTACTTCCATCGATGTTTTCCGGTCATCTGACCATTCTGTCTGCTTGATTATTTTCCGGATGATTTCTTAATGATCATTGATGAAAGCCATGTGACCGTGCCTCAGATCAGGGCTATGTTTGGAGGCGATCTGAGCAGAAAACAGAACCTGGTAGAATATGGTTTCCGTTTGCCATCCGCCTTGGATAACAGACCTTTGAAATTCGAAGAGTTCTCTTCACTATTGAATCAGGTGATATACATCAGTGCCACGCCTGCTGATTATGAATTGGAACAGGCTGAAGGTGTGGTGGTGGAGCAATTGATCAGACCGACAGGCGTTCTTGATCCGTTGATCGAAGTAAGACCATGCGTCAATCAGATCGATGACCTAATTGGTGAAATAAATAAAGTGGTAGAAAAAGATGAACGTGTTCTTGTGACCACTCTGACCAAACGCATGGCTGAGGAACTTACCAAGTACCTCACAAAAATGAATATCCGATGCCGTTATATACATTCGGAAGTTGATACATTGGACCGTATTGAGATCCTCAGACAGCTGCGTGCAGGCATGTTTGATGTATTGATAGGGATCAATCTGCTTCGCGAGGGTCTGGATCTTCCGGAAGTTTCTTTGGTTGCTATTTTGGATGCTGATAAGGAAGGATTTTTAAGGAATGTGAAAAGTCTGGTACAAACTGTTGGAAGAGCCGCCAGGAATGTGAACGGACGTGTGATCATGTATGCAGACAAAACCACGGACAGCATGCGAATCACCATTGATGAGACACAACGCAGACGTAAAAAACAGATCGAATATAACTTCAAACATAACTTAACACCTAAACAGGCCGGTAAAAAACAATTGATACAACCATTAATGAGCGGTATAGAAGTGAGCGTTGACGGCAAATTGGTTAAAGCTTATACCGATAGTGAAGAGGTTTCGGTAGCTGCAGATCCTGTTGTACAATACATGAGTGCCGACGAACTTAAAAAGCAAATTGCCAAACTTAAAAGCACCATGGTAAAGGCAGCTAAGGAATTGAACTTTATGGAAGCTGCAAGATTACGTGATGAGATGTACACTTTGGAGAAGATGCTGAAGGATAAAGAGAATTAAAGATTTAATCTTTTTTAACCTTCTTATTCGTGATGATACTTTTCACCTTTCAGGATCGTAAAAGCTCTGTACAACTGTTCTAAAAAGAACAATCTCACAATTTGATGGGAGAAGGTCATTAATGCCAATCCCAATTTAAAATCTGCGCGCTCATATACACTGGGATCACAGCCAAAAGGCCCGCCAATTAAGAAAACCAGACGTTTTATACCTGAATTCTGTTTTTGAGCGATGAACTTGCTGAAATCCACTGAATTCATTTGTTTTCCATTTTCGTCAAGTAAAACAAGGCAATCACTGGTTTTTATCTCTTTCAAAATGAGTTTGGCTTCCTCTGACTTCTGCTCCTTTTCTGAACGCATCCGTACATTCTTTGGCACATTAATTGTAACAAGTTCAAACACACAATAGTTCTTTAATCGCTTCAGAAAGATCTCTGAACCTTCGATCAAATAACTGTCTTGTGTTTTATCAACCTGAATGAACGTAATGGTCATATTTAAAAATTTAATTACCTTTGTAGCAAGAGCATGAAATACATTTTAACTGTCATATTTTCCTTTTTTGCATTATTCACCAGTGTAGATGATACAGCTGAGGATGCTATTGCCGCTTTAAAGCAAGGTAAAGTTAGTGAATTGGTGAAACTATTCGATGAAAAAGTATCCATAAAACTGATCAATCAGGAAGATGTGTTAAGCAAGTCGCAAGCAGAAGCGAACATTAAAGCTTTTTTTGACAAGCATCCAGTAAAGAATTTCACTTCATCTCACGTTAGCACCAACAATACCAATTTTCAGTACCTCACCGGAACACTTGAAACAGCCAATGGCAAATTCAGAGTGTCCATTCTTATTCGACGCAATCTAATCAGTCAATTCAGAATAGAGAACGCAAATGAATAAGTATATACTTGCTCACAAAAAACAATTCAATTTTAAAAGCTTTGTTCTCAGTGCCTTCAAAGAAGATGTTGGGGACGGAGACCACACTACCCTATCCACCATACCTTCGGATCATGTTGGACAAATGCACCTTCTGGTAAAAGAAGACGGCATTATTGCTTGGATCGAGGCTGCAAAGGAGATATTCAAGATCGTAGATAAGAACATCAAACTCAAGGTTTTTCTTAAGGATGGTCAGCAGGTAAAAAAGGGGGATATTGCTTTTATTGTTAAAGGAAAGACCCAAAAACTGGTCACCGCAGAACGTCTGGTACTGAACATCATGCAACGCATGAGTGGTATAGCCACTAAAACAGCGCATTTGCAGGAATTATGCAAGGGCACCAAGACCAAGGTGATTGATACCAGAAAGACCACACCAGGTTTCAGATTTTTTGAAAAATGGGCAGTAGTGATCGGAGGGGGTGCCAACCATCGTTATGGGTTGTACGACATGATCCTGATCAAGGATAACCATATTGACTTTGCAGGTGGCGTTTCAGAGGCCATTAATTCAGCGAAAAGCTATCTCAAAAAGAAAGGCAAAAGATTGCCAATTGAAGTGGAAACGCGCACTTTGATCGATGTTGAGGAGGTTCTGAAGCATAAAGGAATTCAACGTATCATGCTTGATAATTTTGATATTGAACATACCGCCATGGCTGTTAAATTGATCAATGGACAGGTTGAAGTAGAGAGTTCAGGCGGGATCACTGAGATCAATATTACCTCCTATGCCAAATGTGGTGTAGATTTCATTTCCGTGGGTGCCTTAACCCATCATATCAAGAGTCTTGACCTCAGTTTAAAGGCTATCTAAACCCTTATTTTTCTCGTTTTCTTAATAAATGGTCAAATTTGTAGACAAATTTTGAAAACTGGGTGTATCAACTTACAGCTTTTCATTATTTTTATGTCCTTAATTCACGAAATACATCATGAAAAACATCAATACATACATTTTAGCTGTGGTTGTTGCAAGTGCAATGGGAATGAGTTCTTGCGGAAGCAAAACGGAAGAGGTTAAAAAAGAAACTGCACCTGCTTGGCAATCCTTTGAAATGAATGGTACTGATACCATCAACCGTGTTGACAGCAAAGGCCTGAAGCAAGGAATATGGATGTTTTTTGCGGATAAAAAGAAAAAGGACAAGAACAGCGCTCCTCCAAAACTTCTGGTAAAAGGAAATTACGTGAA
>DAISHL010000303.1:0-3289 GCA_036822555.1 Bacteroidota bacterium
TGGATCGTTTCATGTTCAATGTGTGGCTTGACTACCCTTCATTCAAAGAAGAGATGCAGGTTGTAAAACAACCCACTTCCACTCAAACGGTTCAATTGAAGCATATACTGTCTGCCAGTGAGATCCTCTTCTATCAGAATCTGATCCGAAAAATGCCTGTAGCAGACAATGTGATCGAATACGCCGTGAAACTTGTGAATAAAAGCCGTTTGAACAGTGAGTTCACTGCAGAGGTTACTAAAAAATACCTTTCATGGGGTGCTGGCCCTAGAGCATCGCAATATCTGATCATTGGCGCTAAATGCCATGCTGCCATTCACGGTAAATTCAGTCCGGATATAGAGGATGTAAAAGCCATTGCCACCCCTATCCTCAGACACAGGATCGTTAAAAACTATAAGGCAGAAGCTGAAGGCATACGAATTGAATATATCATTAACCAGTTGCTTTGATCTATGGATGTGAAAGAATTATTGGACGACGAAACTCAGGATCCAAAAAAATATTTTGACAAGGAAAAATACAATACACTCACCATCTCACTGAACAATGATGAGGGAATCACATTCAAAGACTCAGACATTGATATTGTCATCGAATTGTTGGATGAGAACATTTCCAGAGAAGAGAGAGAAGACAAACTCAAGCAAGTAAAAGAAAACAAACTCAATGATCTTCTGATCAAAGCGGTAAAGCAAGCTGAAACGAACGAAGACCGAGCAAAACTATTAAGTATTTGCTGGGAAAGCGGACTCGACTTCAAAGATGAATTCCTTTTCTTTGTTGAACAAGCTCTAAGCGATGATTATATGGTTTCACTTGAAGCCTATACAGTTGCTGTGACCATTGAAGAATTGAACGATGAAGCTGTTCTTACAAAAGCCATTCTTATGATCGATAATTCCAATACTGCGAATTTACAGACCAAAGAAGACCTTAAATCATTTATACTTTCTAAACTGAAATAATATGCAAAACCTTACCAGCTGGTTACCTATTGATGAGAATTCAGATTTCTCCATTTACAATATCCCTTTTGGAATTTATACAGATGCGAATGTAAAGAACCACGTTTGTTCCGCCATTGGTGACCATATCATTGATCTGTTTGAACTGGAAAGTGCAGATGTGTTTGACCTTAACCGAGCCGTATTCGATCAACCTTACCTTAATGATTTTATTTCACTCGGAAAATCTGTGACCGGAAAAGTACGCGCCAAATTGATCGAGTTGTTGACCGACAAAAATTCCATTCTGAAAAAAGATACAGCTCTTTTTTCCCGCGTATTTAAAAAACAAAAGGATGTGAAAATGCTGATGCCTGTGAAGGTTGGCGACTATACTGACTTTTACAGCAGTATTGACCACGCCACCAACGTAGGTACGATGTTCCGTGATCCTAACAACGCTTTGCTACCTAACTGGAAACATTTACCTGTAGGTTATCACGGACGTGCAAGCAGCATTTGTGTGAGCGGTCATTCTTTCCATCGTCCGAAAGGCCAAACCAAACCGGCAGATTCAGAGACACCTGTCTTTGGTCCAAGCAAATTATTAGATATTGAACTTGAAACGGCATTTGTGATCGGGAAACCTACACAAATGGGCGACAGCGTTAGTACAGCAGATGCAGATGATCACATTTTCGGAATGGTATTGTTCAACGACTGGAGCGCACGTGATATACAAACCTGGGAGTATGTCCCACTTGGCCCTTTCCTTGCAAAGAATTTTGCAAGCACAATCTCTCCATGGATCGTCACTCTTGAAGCTCTGGAACCATTCAGGGTAAAGGGATACACGCACGATCCTCCGCTTCTGCCCTATTTACAATATAGCGGTAACAAAAACGTAGATATAAATCTGGAAGTATACTTAAAGCCTCAGGGCGGTGAAGAAAATCTGGTGATCACCAGCAATTACAAATACATGTATTACACCATGGAGCAGCAATTGGCGCATCATACGGTTAATGGTTGTAATATTAACGTGGGAGACATGATGGCAAGCGGCACCATTAGCGGACCTGAACAAAAGGAATATGGCAGTTTCCTGGAGCTTACCTGGAGAGGCACAAAACCAATTAAACTCAAGGACGGCAGCGAACGTAAATTTGTGAACGACAACGATACTATTACTATACGTGGGTATTGCAAAAAAGATGGCATACGCGTTGGCTTTGGCGATTGCACTGCAACCGTTCTGCCGGCAAAATAATTTAATTAATTTTTACAATGGAAATGTTTGACACAGAAGTTCTGGAAGTAACAGAAACTCAGATCACAGAGCAAAAGGAAAAAAGCATTGTGGTGTATAATGATGATGTGAATACGTTTGACTTTGTTATTGAAACTTTGATGCGCTATTGTGGACATGCGTCTGAACAAGCAGTACAATGCACCTACCTGATCCATTACAAAGGCAAGTGTGCCGTAAAGAATGGGTCTTACAGATCATTAAAACCTATATGCGAAGCCCTATTGGAAAGCGGCCTAACAGCTAAGATAGAAACTAACTAATACCATCAATATCCTATGAAAAAGAATATAATTGCATTGATCTTATTCACAGGCCTCGTTTTTTTTGCCTGTCATAAGAATGCCGTAACAGGTAAACGCAGTTTAAACCTGGTTCCTGAAGGTGAATTAATGACCATGAGTGCTGCCGAATACGATAAGTTCCTGGCAGAGCATCCAAAATTACCTGATAATGACAGCAGGGTGCAATTGGTTAGAAATTGTGGTGTTAGAATTCAAAAGGCAGTTGAGAAATACTATGCAGATAAAGGATTAAGCAATGAATTAAAAGGCTACTCATGGGCTTTTAATGTGGTAGATGAAGAAGTGGTGAACGCCTGGTGTATGCCTGGCGGTAAGGTTGTGGTGTATACAGGAATATTGCCCGTAACAAAGGACGAACAAAGTCTTGCCGTGGTTATGGGGCACGAAATTGCACATGCTGTTGCGCGTCATGGTAATCAACGTATGAGCAGTGCTTTACTGGTTCAGTTTGGTGGCGCCATGTTGTCTGTTGCTTTATCTCAAAAACCACAACTCACACAACAGATCTTTTTACAATCGTTTGGCATTGGATCACAATTGGGCATGTTGAGTTACAGCCGTAAGCATGAAACAGAAGCTGATAAAATGGGGTTGATATTTGCGGCTATGGCAGGTTATGATCCTGAAGCGGCTATTTCTTTTTGGGAACGTATGGCAACAGGCGGCGGACAAAAACCACCTGAATTACTTAGCACTCACCCTAGCGATGAAACACGCATAAGAGACCT
>DAISHL010000304.1:0-3277 GCA_036822555.1 Bacteroidota bacterium
GATTAAATAAAAAAGCCTCCTTAAAAAGGAGGCTTTTAGGACTATATTCAGAAGTATTGTTTATTAAGCTAAACTTACATTCACTGCATTTAATCCTTTTTTGCCTTGTTGAATTTCAAATACAACTTCGTCATTTTCCTGGATCTCTTCTTTTAATCCAGTTACGTGAACAAATTTCTCTTGTCCACCATCTTCTTTAATAAAACCAAATCCCTTTGCTTCGTTAAAAAATTTTACTGTTCCTTTTTTCATTGTTTGTTTTTGTTGTGCTTAACTATGTAAGCGGTTATTATTTGTTTGTTTGTTTATTTTTCAGTGAATGGATGCTTATCAACGATATCAATGTTCTTTTTTATGAGTTTATTGATCGCCTTCAAATAGGGCATTTCGTCGTTGGTGCAAAGTGAAAGGGCGATGCCGTTACTTCCGGCGCGTCCTGTTCTTCCAATTCTGTGCACGTATGTTTCTGCCTGTTCAGGTATTTCAAAGTTGATCACATGTGATAATTTATCCACGTCTATTCCTCGTGATGCAATATCGGTGGCCACAAGTACTCTTACGCTTCTATTCTTAAAACCTTTGAGGGCACGCTCTCTTGCGCCCTGTGATTTATCACCGTGAATAGCTTCTGCTTTTATGCCGTTATTGTTCAGTTCTTTTGCAACCCTGTCTGCACCTCTTTTTGTTCTGGTGAACACTAAAGCGTGTTCAATATTATTGTTCTTGATGATGAATTTCAGCAACGAACGTTTGTTCTCCTTAGAAACATAATATACGCTTTGTTGTATAAGTTCTGAAGTGGATGATACCGGGCTAACTGAGACCTTTATTGGATCTTTCAAAATGCTTTGAGCAAGTTTCATTATTTCAGGTGCTGCTGTTGCAGAAAAGAATAATGTTTGTCTTTTTTGAGGGATCTTGGCAATGATCTTCTTTACATCATTGATGAACCCCATGTCTAGCATTCTATCCGCTTCATCCAGTACAAAGAACTCAATGTTCCTTAGATCAATGAATCCTTGATTCATCAGATCCAATAGTCTTCCTGGTGTCGCTATCAAAATATCAACTCCACGCTGAAGATCTTTCACCTGATGGAACTGTGATACCCCGCCAAATATAGTTGTATAACTCAGGTTAGAACCTGCGCTATAAGATCTGATGTTTTCACTGATCTGTAGTGCAAGTTCTCTTGTTGGTGCTAATATCAGGGCTTTAATACTCTTTCGTGATGTCGATAAATTTTCGGTATCCAAAAGTTGAATAATAGGTAAAGAGAAAGCGGCTGTTTTACCGGTACCGGTTTGTGCGCATCCAAATATGTCTTTTCCGTCAAGTATGTGCGGGATAGATTGTTGTTGGATTGGGGTGGGTTCATTGTAACCCATTTTATCAAGCGCCGTTAAAAGCGACTTCTTGATCTTTAATTCTGAGAATGTCATTAATTTTTATATGTGTTAATTTGGGAACCACGTTGTGTGATTCCAACTCAATCTAAATAAGAAAATGGTAAGATTATCGAGTTGTACTAAGGGTTGTTACAAACAGATTGAAACTACAATCTTCAAATGAAGAAGACAAATATAAGTAATAAATGTCATGGAACCTAATTAAATGCGCTTATTAGCTTTTTTTGTGATTTAAAAAGGACCTTACTTTAAGTATAATCTAACACCTACATAACCTCTTATACCTTGCACTGGTGCATAGTTGTAGGATGGGTCAAATGTGTAGCCGTTTGGATTGGAAGAGATGTCTGATGCGGTTTTGTCAAATGGATCAAATGGTCTCATTATGGGATGTTTCGGGATGAAGTTGAGAATGTTCTTTGCACCAATGTATATCTCCGAACCATTGGTTAACTCTTTGCTCACTTGCATATTCAAGATCGTATACCAGGGTGAGAATTCCGGCCGAAAATCTTTGGGTAATATAGTTAGGCGTTGTGGGCCTGTGACATTACCATTAAGGTCTATTTTTAATTTTGGCTTTTCGAATGAGTAAGAGATCAGGTATGTACCTGTGAATTTTGGTGTGTTCAGTTGCCATGATCTCAATTGATTCCCAAGTGAATCTTTGTTGATGTTATAAACCTCTGTATAGGTAATGCCTAAGTTCAGTTTAAGATTGCCACTGCTGACATAATTGATGTTCATTGAGCTGCCGCGCGTGTAGGCATATCCACTTAAATTCGCATAAATCACCTTGTTGGGATCAATATCATAGTTAGCGACGATCTTGTTGGAGAAATGATAATAGAAGCAATTGAGATCCCATGTTATTACACGTGATCGAAGAAACGGCATCTTATAAATGATATTTAATGAACCATTGTATGAGGTCTCAGGCTCTATTTTTTCAGTGAACACAACATCTCTTGCGCCGGTGAGCGCTGCATGGTCTTCAGTGAATACATTCACGGTCCTGAAACCTGTGCCAAAGTTAAGTCTGGTGATCACTCTGTAATGTGGCATCCATTTCAAAGCGATCCTTGGTGATGTAATAAATTTATAAATAGGATGATGATCTATTCTTATGCCGGCCAATAAAATGTGTTGATCATTTGTTCCCATGCTTTTTTCCCATTGTGCAAAAAGCCCTTTGGTTAATGTATTCTCGGGCTTGTTTGACAGGGAGTCTAATTGTGTCACCACTGTATTATCGTCGTAATACAGGTGTTTAAGACTTACTCCTGCAAGTAGTTTGTTTTTTGAGTTGATGGATTTGTCCCAGTAGGTTTGCAGAAAGCCAGTATTTTGGGTGGCATCGAATGAGGTTTGACCGTAGTACGAATTTTGATCATGAATATTGTATGACAACTGTGTCATTATCCTTTCTTTTAATGGCCATTCGTAATTGGCTATCAGCTCTGCTCGTTGTGTTTGTATTGTTTCACCATAAATGGAGTCACTTCCCTTGTGATCCTTTGACCAGTTTGTTTGTCCTCCCCATCTGTCTTCTGCGAGCCAACGTAATCCAATGGACATTTGCTTTTCAGAAGTTCTTTCAATGTTTAGTTTAGAGAATAGTGAGATTCTTTTTTGAAGTGTAAGATCCGTAAAGCCGTCATTGTTGATGTCTTTAATAGTGTTATACCAATAGGCATTGCTCCCTAAGAGCAAATGTGTCTTCTTTCCAATTTTTGTTGTTGTGCTTAGATCAAGATTATTTTCAAGATAGCTTGTGATGCTGTAATCTGCGAACAGACGAGGTGAATTGTTGTATTTCTTTGTGATCACATTAATGATACCTCCCATGGCTTCTGATCCGTATAAAC
>DAISHL010000305.1:0-3277 GCA_036822555.1 Bacteroidota bacterium
TGCTTAGCTTCAGATAAATGGAAATACCGCTTGTTTCTGTTTTTGGTGCTGGTTTCTGGACTTTTGCCATAGTGTTCTAGGTTCATATAATGCTTACTAATATAAACGCTTTTTTAATTTTCGTCTCCTTCATTCTTTTCTTCAGGCTCTTCTTTTACGTTGTTGCGAACAAAGTTGTCTTTGCTTTTTTCGCTACCAATTGAGAAGGAGAAAGAAGGACCTTTTTCAACATCCTGTTTTCTGTTCTTAGGTTTAAGTTCTTTGATAATGTTGTTGAACTCTTTGTTCGAACTCACTGCCTTCATGTTTCCGTTCACATATTCAAAGAAGTACCAGGTATTTTGATCCGGAGCAAGATATATGAAGATCTTATCTTTCTTATTTCTTGTCTTTTCAATTTTAATAACGCCCGGAAATTCCCTGTTGATCTCGTTCTTTAAGATACTTCCCACACCAATAGGACCATCGCTGATAAAGGCTTTCTTAGAAACATTGTATTTCATATTCACCTTATTAAAGAACATGGTCTTCTCTAATTCGTCAGGGAACTTCTTGATCTCACCATATAAATTCAACTCGGAGATCAGCCTGTCTGCTCTTTCTTTACCAACCAATTCGGCCAATCCCTTCGTATAAAGATCTGCACCAAAGTCGGTGGCAGGAGCACTGTTGGCATAAACCTGCAGGTCTTTTGACATGACTTTGATAGCCTTATTTTCAAAGAAGAAATTAATGGTCATTAATAGATTGATATCCACAGAGTCGTTGAGGTAGTGTGTGGCATTACCTACGGTTTTAACTTCAACCTGACCAAGGTCGGCACCTAACTCAAATTTACCTTCACCATAAATGTTACAGTTCTCAGTGTTTAAGCTTAGATAATTGCCCGGCAGAGATTGTTCCACCAACTTTTCCTTGTTCGATATCTGGTATTCTTTTTTCTCGGTATCGAAGGTTAAGAAACCGTCAGCATTCACGATCTCTTTGTCACTTCTTGCATTTCGCAGCGACAAGAAACCTGAGTACACTGCTGTGGTATCAAGTGAGTACATGATAGCATTCACAACAGGTTTTCCATTCATGTCAACAGCATCCTTAGGAATCGGGATCAAGATATCCTTTGGATTGATCTCGCCGTTGAACTTCAGATATGCCTTTTTGATACGCTTACAACCATGCACAATTTGTGTTCCACCGTCAAAGAATAAATACTGGTTATTTGCTTCTAATCTTACTTTACCTGCAAAACTGAAATAATCATTGAATTTGAATTTATCCTTTTCACTGATAGAACCCTCTGCAATAGTTTGGTAGGCTGTATCAGGTTTTATTGTATTGAAGTGAATATTAAAGGCATTGTCATTCTCGTCTAAGTATTGATAATCACCGGTTGCAACATAACTTCTTCGCGCAAAAATGTTGGCTGTTACATTTCTGATGGTGTGATATTTTGTAACAGTGTTGGCTGTGATCTTTGCTTTTTCTAATGTATCCATCACAGCATTCTTATAAATGGTCACTTCTCCGTTATCAGGGAATATACGTGCATCTGCCACATTGATGAACGGCACATTCTTACAATTGATGATGTGCTTACGTGTGTTGTATTTTGCTGCCGGAGCAAAGAACTTGAGTGAATCCTGTTTCGGATGAATACTAATGAAGGCAGGACCTTCGAGATCGAGGGCATTCTCAACATTCTCATCAAGTTTCTTTTGATCGTCACCGAGTTCAATGTCTTCGCTATCCATGAACCACTTGAATCGGTCCATGTAGGCAATGTATTGATTCTTGTCAAATCTTACATAAGAATCTTCACCGTTGGTAACGAACAAACCTTCACGTTTATCGAAATCAATGGTTGAGTTTACGTTCACGGTAGAGAAGGTAAAGCCATCCTCCTCAATGGCTTTTAGGTGGAAGTCAGCTGTATCAGCAAAGAATTTTCGTTTGATGAAAAGAATGTTCCCGGATACAAGATCTGCCTTCTCAAAATCGATCTTGCCATTTCCTGTGAGTTTACTTGTAGTAAGATCAAATCGTCCGGTAAATTTTGCATTCTCCTTGTACATGTTGAATGGCTTTTTTAAGCTTTTACTTTGAAGCAACCCCTTGTATGGCATGTAATGCACGTATACAGTATCGCCATGGCTCACAGGGAACTCACTGGGGTTATCCTGTTCCTTTATATCAAAATTCTGTGCAACAGCATTGGTGGAATCAGGATAGAAGAAAAAGTCGTTGGACTTGGAAATACTCGGACCAAAGATCAGATCACCGGTACCTCTCAAACCTTTGTCACTTATACGGATCGCTGCATCAAACTTAGCTGTACCTCCATACATTTGAAATCCGCCCGGTGGTGTGTTGCGAATGAAACCCAATGAATAGTCTTTTTGTAGTTTAAGCGTTTCTCGGAAACTCGGGAAAATACCTGCTGAAGAAAATTCTCCTTCAAATTGCAAACTCTCATTTCGGAAGTCATCCAAACTATCCATTTTGAATGGATCGAGCTTGAAATAGAATTTGTCGCGGTTATACACACCTTTGAAGGTAGAACGTTTGTCGTAGTATGTGTAACTTTCTTTGAAACTCTGGAATTGTGGAAATGTTGGTGCCTTTGCTCTTCCACTTTTATTGGTAGGCCCATCGATCCTTAATTCGCCATTCGCGTTCTCAATTACTGTTCTTACGCGTTTGTAATCATAAGTTCCATTGATGTTAGGCTCATTGGATACTACATAAATTCGCACAGAGTCGATCGTGTTCATCTTGATCTTGAAGGATTCATAATCAAAAAGGAAATCCTTTCCATGGAATTCGAATTTACCTGAAGAGGTAACACCGCTGTATTCAAAGTTCCTGTTCTTCTTTACAACCACTTCCTGATTTTCAGGGAATACAAATACCTTTTGTGTGTCGCTCAATAACACAGATTTTACCCCTCTGATCTTTAGGTCAAAATTATTGTTCACTAAATTTAGCGTTGCATTGTCTTTGCCTGGGATCACGGAGTGAAACGTAATGATGTCATAGTCCTTTTTGTTCCTGTTGTATTCAATATAATCGAACAAGCGTTGTTTAACCTTGATCATGTCAGTCTCAGGGGTATAGTCGATCAAGCCGTAAATAGCCACTTTAAAGATGATAGGGCGGAGATCAACTGCCAGGTATTTCATGAATTTAGCAAGGTCAATGGCCGTGAATGTGGAGTCGTTTCCATTCTTTTGATAATATTCGTTGATCTTTTGAAGCACACTCACATCGTCATTGCCTC
>DAISHL010000306.1:0-3260 GCA_036822555.1 Bacteroidota bacterium
ATCATGTATGGAAACAAAGCGTAGTATCAATAAGACCATTGAAACCATTTACGAGAGAAGGGCCATTCGTAAATTCAAAAGTGATCCCGTACCAAGAGGGATCATTGATGAGATCTTGAATGCAGGGCGTATGGCTCCCTCTGCCATGAATAAACAACCGTGGAAATTTTATGTGCTAAGTTCACCGGCAACCATTGAGCGGTTTTCAAAAGCGATCCTAAGTGAATCAAAATTCACCATGCTGAAAGCCGGAGTAAAAGAGGCTATACATCATATCTTTCATCCGGGGTCTTTTCACTTAAAGGATGGGATAGAATTTATGAAGCAAGATGATCCAATATTTCACGGCGCGCCATTGGTTATATTTATTTCATCACCTAGAAGTAATGAATGGGCGCAGCTGGATGTAGGAATGTGTGCACAGAATATGATGCTTGCAGCGAAATCTTTAGGCGTTGATTCTAGTCCGGTTGGTCTGGCTAAATTCATCGAACAGACCAAAGAATATGAGGTCATGAGTGTTCCATCCTCTGAAAAGATCGATCTTGCCGTACTATTTGGTTATGCCAACGAAGTACCAGAGATTCATGAACGAAAAACAGATAATGTTTCATTTCTGGATTGAATTGCTATTTTTGTTTTTTTACAATCATGTTAAAACTCCTGATCTTCTTTGTGATCAACTTCGGTGCCCTTGGTTTGGGTAGTGTGCTCATTGGCAACCCGGGCACAAATGAATGGTATCAGAATGTCAATAAGGCGCCATGGACCCCGCCGGGATGGGTGTTCGGGGCGGCATGGACAAGCATTATGGTGTGTTTCTCCATTTTCATGTATAGAGCTTCTATTATAGAAAGTTATCCGAACATGAACATGTTCTATCTGATCTTTGCATTGCAATGGATCCTCAATGTGGTATGGAATCCTCTGTTTTTCAGATACCACACGGTGCTTGCTGCTTTGCTTGTGATACTTTTACTTACAGGCATTGTATTTTGGTTCTTGTTCTGGGGGTTTAAACATCTTGGAGGGTATGCACTGCTTGCATTACCGTATGCTCTTTGGTTGTGCATTGCCATTTCGTTGAATGCTTATATTTATTTTAAGAATTGATATTATGAAAAAAATAGTTACTTCCGCCTTTGTCACTTTAGTGTTAACCGCTCAGGCCCAGAATCCGCATCCGAACATTTCGTATCCATACGACGGAGCAGCGGCCATGAGAGATCATTGTCTAGATTTTGAGCGCATGCGTTTATATGTGGAGTTTGAACCTCAGAATGCCAAAGTGAAAGGGAAGGTCACTCACTTTTTTTCACCGATAAGGCAGGATGTGGATTCTTTCTATTTGGACGGTCCCGGTATCGACATCAAATCGGCACAGTTCAACGGAAAGGATATTAAGTATAAGATAGATGCAGATGGGATCTCCTTCTTTACAGATAGAAAATTAAAGTTGGGCGAAAAGGATAGTTTGGTCATTGCGTATGAGGCGAACCCCCGCAAGGGTATCTATTTCATTGGATGGAGTGATCCTAACAATTTAAGCAGAAAACAAATTTGGACGCAAGGGCAGGGGATCGATAACCGTCACTGGTTCCCGTGTTATGATACGCCTAATGATAAGCTGATCACAGAAGTGATCGTGAAATTCGACAAAGCCTATAAAGTGCTTTCAAACGGAGTAAAAGTGCTTGAGAAGGAACAAAAGGATGGTACAAAACTGTGGCACTACAAAATGTCGAAGCCTCACGCGTCTTATTTGTTGATGTTAGGTATTGGTATGTATGATATCAAGGAAACGCGGTCCAAGTCGGGTGTGCCATTAAGGCAATGGTATTACCCTGAGTGGAAGGATAGGTATGAGTATACCTATAAATACAATGAAAAGATCTTTGATTTTTTAGAAAGTGAGATTGGCGTGCCGTATGGCTGGGAATCGTATTCACAGATCCCTGTACAGGATTTTATGTTTGGTGCCATGGAGAATACATCAGCTACCTTGTTCGGTGATTTCTTTGAAGTTGACGGCAGAAGTTTTAACGATAGGAATTATGTATCTGTAAATGCGCATGAATTGGCGCATCAGTGGTTTGGTGATTATGTAACGGCAAGAAGCGGAACAAGCCATTGGTTGCAGGAGAGTTTTGCAACGCACTATAATTATATGGCAGAAAAGGAATGTTTTGGGCAAGATCATTTTGATTGGGCAAGAAGACAAGCCTTTAATAGCGCCATTGCGGTGCAGGATAAAAAACCAATTGCGCATACAGGCGCAAATAGTACCATTATTTATCAAAAGGGAAGCATGGTGCTTGAGATGTTGAAATATGTTGTTGGCAGGGAAGCCTTCAACAGATCCATCAAGCGCTATCTGTTGGATCATAAGTATGCCAATGTTGATTCGGATGATCTCTTAAGTGCTTTTATGGATGAGCTGGGCATGCCTTTGGAATGGTTCTGGCACCAGTGGGTGTTCAGAGGAAGTGAACCTTCGTATCAGGTTGACTATGCCGATATAACCACCGATGGAAAAAGGTTCTCACAATTTGTGGTAAAGCAAACCCATATGCAGAATGATATTGTGGGATTGTTTAAAATGCCAATTGCATTTGAAGTCCATTACAAGGATGGTTCGGTAGATTCTAAAAAGGAATGGATCGAAAAAGAATCACATGTAGTGAAGGTGTCTAATGCGGCAAATAAGGCGGTGGATTTTGTATTGTTTGATCCGAACAGTGAGGTTATAAAAACAGTTAGCTTCAAAAAATCCTTTGAGATGCTTCGATCGCAAAGCTTAAAAGCTCCAAAGAAGATCGACAGATACGATGCCGTGTATGCCAAGCGCTCATTTCCATTGGAGAAAAAGAGAACAGCCCTAATGGAAGCATATCAATTGAATACGTTCCATGCGATCCGCGCAGAGATCGTTTCTCAGCTCATTGATGATACACATAATGAAAGTGTTGAATTGATCAAGAAGGCACTTAACGACAAGGATGTGCAGGTGCGTAAAAGTGTGGTCATGAATGCAAGAGTGATCCCGCAGGCGTACTTGTCTGATTTTGAAAAAATGCTCACCGATTCGTCTTATATCACCATTCTCAATGCATTGGAGAAGCTTTCAATTCAATATCCTCAGAATCTCCAAAAGTATCTTGAGATCACCAAGGACATTGAAGGAACAAATGGAAGGAATGTAAGAATGAAATGGCAGTAGATCGCGGCAAGTAATCTGATTGATCAGATGAGTTTAGATA
>DAISHL010000307.1:0-3216 GCA_036822555.1 Bacteroidota bacterium
GTAGGATCACCAAAACCAAGGCTTACAAACATTCCATCTTTTTCTTCTTTAGCAATTCGTATTGCGATACCATTCTTGTCTAACATGTTATTAGATCTTTAAGTGTGATACAATTTTTTTTGCGATGGCCATGCGGCCTTTGTAATTATAATGCTCTGTTGTCCAGTCTTTATCTAAAAAATCATTGATCCCGGCTGCCTCCAAATTATCGATCACAATGGCCCCCTTTTTGGTGTAACGGTCTACCAGAAAATCCCTGTTATTTTTCATTAAAAATACTAAATCCTTTCCAACCAAAGAGTCGGCTTGCGCAACATTTTCTGCCAGTATATTAAAATACACCTGAACCCCATTTTGCTTCCCCCACTCGGCTATCTCATCAAAATCTTTGACACGAGGATTGTCATCATTGATATTGAACGCATATCCTTTGATGTAATGGGCAGCAAGGGTGATTTTTGGCATATCCCAGCTGCCGTCCGCGTTTTTCCATCCACCTGCGGCCATTGCATTATCCCACTCACGAACCGTTTTGTATTTGAAGTCGTATGGAAATTTCAGTTGGGTATAACGCCATTCATTCTGCAACATACTATCGCGCTCAGCAACAGATCTGTCCTCAAAGTTCTTTACCGATAACAAAAATCTGTTCAGGATCTTTGGCTGCGATCTTAATAATCTTACGGAACGTATCAAAGGGGTCTCGAGTTTCGAGTGGATCCAGGCGCCATCAAAGGATCGAAGGTTCATGGTCACAAGAATTCCTTTGGGTAGATTTCCTGTCATTTCTCTGATCCAGTATTTGTAGATGCCGGCATGCACTGCAGGTGTATCAATGGTCACCATTTTCAGATCAAGCGCAAAATGATTCACCAATTCAGAGATATACAATTGCGTTGAATCTTCGCTGTCTACCGTAAAATTGGACGACTCACCAAAATAAACCAGATCAACATCCGCCGGTAAATGTTGACACTGGTATGCACATGGCGCATTCTTCTTCACATCTAAAGGATACAAGGTGAACATATAAATTACATTCACCGCAGCAAACACAGCCAACAGCAGGAGTAATTTATATAGTATGGTCCTTGTCATCAGAATTGAAAATAAATGAATGGTAAATTATCCATACCCGACATTCCCATTAGAAAGAACAGCAGTACCGCGTACACCGTCCACCTTAAAGCAGTTGCTTTAGGACTAACCCACAGATCGAATCGTTTATTGTAAAGTAAAATATCTGTAAGCACCAATACTGCAATAAAAAAGTAGGAGTACCCTTGATCAATGTATTCGCCTGAAACATGCCAGTTGCGGACCATGGCCTTAATTACGGCAGATGCCTTCTCGAAATTCTCTGCTCTGAAAAAGATCCATATCACCGAGGCTACCACAAATGTTTTAATGCCTAAAAAAAGGTTAAGCACACTAAAGCCTTCCTTTAATTCTATCTTGAAAATCTTAGTGGTCAAACGTTCCAACAAATACACGGCGCCATGCAGAAGCCCCCATACTACAAAGGTCCAGCTGGCGCCATGCCACAAACCGCTCACAAAAAAAATGATAAGGATATTCAGGATCCATCGCACATCGCCTGCACGGCTTCCTCCTAAAGGAATGTACACATACTCTCTGAACCAGGAAGTAAGGGAGATGTGCCAGCGTTTCCAAAAATCATTGATGCTGATGGCAAGGTAGGGTGTTTTAAAATTGTCAATGAGATCTACTCCCAGCAAACGCGCTGCACCGATGGCAATGGTAGAATATCCATAAAAATCGGCATAGATCTGAAATGAAAAAAAGAACACGGCCATCCACACCTGCGAAGCATGATAGGCTGATGGATTCTCGTACACTTGATTTACAATGGGTGCCAGATTATCGGCAACAGCCATCTTTACGAACATACCAAACAAGATCATCCTGAACCCATTGGAAAAATTATCATAGAGCGGACTTACTTGTTTTTTCAATTCATTGCCCAGTGTTTTATATTTTTCAATTGGGCCCGCCACCATTTGAGGAAAGAAGAGTACATAGTTGGCAAAATATCCTAAATGGCGTTCAGCTTTTTGATTCCCTCGGTATACTTCAATGGTATAGGCCATGGACTGAAAGGTGTGGAAGGATAGACCAATAGGCAAAATGATCTCCAGATTATACGGTGTAAAATCACTGCCAAACAATTTGAATACCGACTGCAAATTCTCATTTAAAAAATTGAAATACTTGTAAAAGGCCAGAAGCCCAACGTTGGACAGGATGCTGAACACAAGATAGAAACGTTTGAGTGCTTTATCCTGCACCTGCTCCATGGTTAATCCACAGATGTAATCAATAAGAATGATGGCGAAAAGAATAAGAATGTACTTTGGAACAAAGCACATATAAAAGTAACAACTCGCTACAAAGATCAGTATCCACCGGAACTTAAGAGGCAGTAAATAATACAATGCCACTACAACCGGTAAGAAGTACAAAAAGTGTAAAGAGTTAAAAAGCATGTGTTAGGCGCGCTTTCTTACAGTTCGCTGCTCAATGCGTTTCTCGTATTTTTCTCCCTGGAAAATGCGGTGTACATAAATGCCCGGTGTATGGATCTGATCAGGATCTAGTTCGCCCGCAGGCACTAAATGCTCAACCTCTGCAATGGTGATCTTGCCTGCCATTGCCATCATTGGGTTAAAGTTACGTGCAGTACTTCTGTAGATAAGGTTACCTGCAGTATCACCTTTCCAAGCTTTAACTATAGCGAAGTCTGCCTCAAAGGCTTTCTCCATCAAATATTCTTTTTCCTGACCATTGTAATTGAAAACTCTGGTCTCCTTTCCGATAGCAACCTCTGTTCCAACTCCGGCAGGCGTATAAATCACCGGCATACCATAAGCAGCAGCCAAACAACGTGTAGCCAGGGTTCCCTGAGGGATAAGTTCTACCTCTAACTCGCCACTCAACATCTGACGCTCGAACTCATCATTCTCTCCCACGTACGAAGAGACCATCTTCTTTATTTGTTTGGTTTGCAAAAGCAATCCTAACCCAAAATCATCAACACCGGCATTGTTGCTTATAGCCGTAATTCCTTTTACCCCCATTTTAATCAATTGTGAAATTGAATTCTCAGGGATTCCACATAAACCAAACCCACCAAACATGATGGTTTGATTGTCTTTCACATCCTTTAATGCCTCTTCTGCATTTTTTACAACTCGG
>DAISHL010000308.1:0-3213 GCA_036822555.1 Bacteroidota bacterium
AAACTCAATTCTTCAATTTTGTAGCTAATTGCTGCAAAAGGCAACGGGCTTTATGTTCAAGCAACACAAAGCGACCTCTGTATCAAGGCCATATTGAGTAAGGTTGATTAACTTGAAATAGCGAAGATAGACACAAAGATGTATACCGATTATGAAGATCAGTTTCAGTGGTTCCTTGCCTTGGCACTGTTGGTCTTAGTGTTTGAGTTTTTAATTAGTGAGCGCGTAAGCGAATGGTTCAAAAAATTAAATCTGTTTGGAAATGCAGCGAAGTAATTCAATATATGGTTTAGAATTGCATTTGCGCAGGTACAAGTTTGTATCTCTTATGATTATGCTTGTGTATGCATCGGTTGCTGTTGCGCAAAAAGACGCGCAAAAGGTGTATAACGGCAATAATTTTTATTACGATTCCAATTATGTTCAGGCTACAGCTGCATATCGCGAGGCATTGAAACTCAACTCAAGAAATTATAAGGCCAGCTTTAATTTAGGAAATGCATTGTACAGAACGGCTGAAGAGATAAAGAAAACAAAGCAAGGGTTAATGCAGGGAAAACAGAAGGTAAGTCCTGATAGCCTAGCCAACCTTGTATTTGAGGAGGCCGCCCAGAGTTTCGCTGTTGTTGCAAATTCAGTTTCAGATAAAGACACTTTACACAGAGCATGGCATAACATCGGCAATTGTTATTTGAAGAAGAAAGATTACGATCAGGCCATCAATGCGTACAAAAAAGCATTGAAGTTCGATCCGAAAGATGAGGCCACACGTTACAATTTAGCCTATGCTTTGAAGAACAGACCACCAAAACAAAATAAAGGGGGAGGTCAGAATCAAAACCAGGATCAGAAGCAGCAGCAACAACAGCAGCAACAGCAGCAACCACAGATCAGTAAAGATGAAGCAGAACGCTTGTTGAAAGCGCTGATGAATGCCGAAAAGAAGTCACAGGATAAACGTAAACAAAAACAAGAGGATGCATCAAAATCAGATCCTGAAAAGGACTGGTAAATTTTAGAAATACTTAACAAAGGACAATTAAATAGTAATCAGATTTCTTGTAACTTAATCCTATGCATAACTGCACAAAAATAAAATATATGTTGATCGCGGTATTTGCCGTACTTCTTCATGTAGGTGTGCATGCACAAAAGTTCTATGCTCAGGTAGGTTCAAAGGTTGTGCAGGTTGGCCAAATGTTTGAGGTTGCATTCGTGATCAATACAGCCGCATCAAATTTTTCTCCACCAAATTTCTCTGACTTTGAGATAGCAGGTGGTCCAAATCAAAGTTCAAGCATTCAGGTCATTAATGGTCAGATGTCTCAGAACATAACCATCACTTATGTACTGGTGCCTAAACGTGAAGGGAAATTGGTGATAGGTGCTGCTACCATTGTGTCAAACGGACAGAAATTAGAAAGCGCGCCAGTGACCATTGAAGCGGTTAAAAGTGGAGGGGGTGCTCAGCAAGCCGGAGGACAAGGAGGTACTGCTTCTAAACCTGACGGTTCCGAGATCTTTATTAGAACGATCATTAGTAAGGCCAAGTGTGGTGTTGGCGAACAGGTCATCATTTCTCAAAAGGTATATTCGCGCCATCAGATCATTGGATTTCAAAAGTTCAATCCACCTACTTACGAAGGCTTTTGGTCACAGTCTCTTGAATCTACAAGTGGAAACCACGCCTCTGTTGAGAATCTGGATGGTGTAAATTATTATACCTATGAGTTATTCAGGAATAATGCCTCTCCAAATAAAGCAGGCAAAATAGCCATTGATCCCATTGAGGGAGAAGTGGTAGTAAGAAAGCAGACGAATGCCAAGCCGAGGAATATTTTCGAACAGTTTTTTGGAACCGCAGGATATGAGGATGTGGCCGTAAAAGCAAAAAGCAGAACAACGTATATTGAGGTAATGGATCTTCCATCAGAGGGCAGACCGGAGAGTTTCAGTGGTGCTGTCGGGAACTTTAGTTATAAGGCTGAGACCAGTAAACAAACTGTAAAGGCCAATGATGCCTTTAATTTGAAAATCACCATTGCAGGAAACGGCAACATAAAATTAATTGATGCTCCAAAGCTGAATCTGCCAGAATCATTTGAATCCTATGATCCAAAAGTAACAGATGGAGCCAACTCCAAGGTGTTTGATTATTTGATCATACCTAGACAAGAAGGCCAGTATATGTTAGGTGATCTTGATTTTTCTTATTACGATCTGAATACAAAGAAATACGTGACCATCCCATCTCCTCAGATAAACATTACTGTTACGGCCCCGGATCCCAATAGCTCAGGAGCACAGGTGTATATGCCGCAAAATCAGGTGAAAGAAACAGAGAATGATATCCGATACATAAAAAAAGGCAACTTCACACTGAATAGAACTGAAGATGAATTCTTTAATTCTGTTATGCATATCAGTTTGCTTGTATTGCCATTCCTGCTTTTAACCGGAGGTTTGATCCTGCGCAGAAATTACATTAAGCAGAACAGCAATATTATTGCGGTAAAGGAAAGAAAAGCGGCGAAAGTGGCACGTAAACAATTGGTGCAGGCTGAAAAATTAATGCAGGCTAACAAAAAGGATGAGTTTTATACCGAAGTTCTCCTGGCCATCACAAATTATCTCAGCAGCAAGTTAAACTTACCATTGGCTGATGTATCTAAGGAAATGGTTAAGTTAAAATTGGATGAAAAGGGCATAGAACATGTAAAGGTGCAAAAGTTATTGAAGACAATTGAGACCAGTGAGTATGCCAAATACGCTCCTGGCGCTGTAAGTGGCGATCTTAAGCAAGTATATTCAGATACCATACAATTGATCACAGAACTGGAAGAAGAACTCAATTCTAAAAAAGCATGAAAAGATATATCTTGATATTTTTTGCCGTATTGGGTTTTGCAAATGCTTCTTTTGCCAATGATCTGTTGCAAAAGGCTGAGAAGGCCTATGATAATAAAAATTACAAGGAGGCTATCTCAGTGTATCAGCAACTCATCACTGAGGGCAACAGGTCTTATGAGTTATATTTCAACCTGGGGAATGCATATTACCGTAATAAGGAATTAGGACAGGCCATTTACTATTATGAACTGGCCAGGAAACTTAATCCGAATGATAAAGATGAGCAAATAAACCTTGGGATCGCTACCTCAAAGACAAATGACAAGATAGATGCAAAGGAGAATTTTTTCATTAATGCCGTAA
>DAISHL010000309.1:0-3210 GCA_036822555.1 Bacteroidota bacterium
TAAGTTTGAAAACAAACAGGCTTTCTATATATCGTGTGTTATAGTTAGAAAGAATTGAAGGGGGCTTTTTGGTCCTCTTTTTTTTTATACAAATAACCGATATCTTTAAGCAAATTTAAACTATGGAATACCGCCGTTTAGGAAAATCTGGCCTCCAGGTAAGCACCCTGTCTTTTGGAAGTTGGATCACATTTGGGAAACAGATCGGTGACAATACTGCCGATAATTTAATGAGCATGGCCTACGATGCCGGCGTTAATTTCTTTGATAACGCCGAGATATATGCAAGAGGCCAGTCTGAACTTGTGATGGGTAAGATACTCAGATCAAAGAACTGGGCCAGAAGTTCATATACTGTATCAAGTAAGGTTTTCTTTGGTTATGAAGAAGGAAGACCCAACCAGACCGGTTTATCACGCAAACACATTATTGAAGGATGTAATGCTGCCTTAAAGCGCTTACAATTGGACTATATTGACCTGTTCTTTTGTCACAGACCAGACAAGAACACTCCTATAGAAGAGACCGTATTAGCAATGAACACCTTGATACAGCAAGGTAAAATTTTGTATTGGGGAACCAGCGAATGGGCCAATGACGAGATCATGGCTGCTATTGCAGTGGCCAAAGATTATAAATTGATCGGTCCAACCATGGAACAACCTCAGTACAACATGTTTAAACGAACAAAACTTGAAAAGGACTATTTGTTATTGTTCAGAGATCATGGCCTTGGCACAACCATTTGGAGTCCATTGGCAAGCGGATTACTTACAGGCAAATACAATCAAAATGCACCTTCAGATACTCGTTTGTCTATTGAAGGAATGGATTGGCTAAAAGAAAAAACATTAGGCGACTCATCAAAAATTGAGAAGACCCAAAAGTTACATGAATTGGCCAAACAACTTGGCACCAGTTTACCTAAACTTTCCATTGCCTGGTGCGCAAAAAATCCAAATGTTAGTACTGTTATATTAGGTGCAAGTAAACCTGAACAATTGAAAGAAACGCTCACCTCTCTGGAGGTATTGCCATTGCTTACTAATGAAGTGATGACTCAGATCGAAGGCATTTTACAAAACAAACCTGTGCTTGCCCAATACTGATGAATGATTTTTTCAAAGATCTTAAAGTTATTGAACTGGCAGGGGTTCTGGCCGGACCTAGCGTGGGTTATTTTTTTGCAGAGTTAGGAGCCAAGGTCATTAAAATTGAAAATCAAAAGACCAACGGGGATGTTACAAGAAGCTGGAAACTAAGAACAGAAGACCCAAAAAGTAAAACAAGCGCCTATTTTTGGAGTGTGAACAATGGAAAAGAATTTATTTTTCTTGACATTACACAAAGTAGCGATCTGAATAAACTTTATGACCTTGTTAAGGATGCAGACATAGTTATTACCAATTACAAGAAAGGTGATGATAAAAAATAAAAGGTCGACCACCCTACCCTTTCGAAACTAAACAAACACCTGATATATGCCTCTGTTAACGGCTTTGGCAATAACAGCCCACGCACAGCTTATGATCTGATCCTGCAGGCTGAAAGCGGATTTATGTTCATGAATGGAGAACCTAACAGTGTTCCGGTGAAAATGCCTGTAGCTCTGATAGACCTGTTGGCAGGCCATCAGTTAAAAGAAGCCATTTTATTAGCTCTGATAAAACGTTACAAAGAAAATAAAGGCAGCCACATCACTGTTTCCCTATTTGATAGTGCCATTGCTTCTCTGGCCAATCAAGCAACCAATTGGCTTATTGGCAAACATCTGCCTGTTGCCAGTGGTTCTTTACACCCAAACATTGCTCCATATGGAGAGCTGTTTCTTACAAAGGACAATCACTACATTACCTTCGCCATCGGTTCTAACAAGCAGTTTGAGGCCTTATGCGAGGTGTTAAATAACACAAGTTTACCAAAGGATGTAAAGTACTCCACAAATCAAAACAGAATAAAGAACAGGCAAGAACTTTATAGGATCCTGAATAACCACATAAGCAAACTACAATTCAAAGAATTATTCAAGGCTTGCGAAGCAAAAGAGATCCCAATGGGCAAGGTCAGGAACATGAAAGAAGTATTTGAATTACCGGAGGCTAAACAAATGATCAGAGAATTTGCTGATGGAAAAGAAAAGAAACAAACCATTTCGAGTATTGGCTTTAAGCTCATAAAATAATGGATGTAAAATTCACACATACCGATCAAGAACTTGCATCTGTGCTGGAATTGCGCTACAAGATCCTTCGCAAACCATGGGGTCAATCAAAAGAAAGCGCCACGGATTCCCTTGAAAACACCTCCTATAATGCTTATATCACTGATCAAAATAACACAGTAATTGCCTGTGGCAGGTTACAGGAAAATGAGAATAAAACCGGTCAGATCAGATACATGGCTGTAGACGATCAACAGCAAGGCAAAGGTCTAGGTAAACTCATCTTAACCGCATTGGAACATAAAGGAAAAGAAATAGGATTAAAAACAATTGAACTACAGGCAAGGGAAAATGCCCTTGAATTTTATAAAAGCGCAGGATATACTTTAGTTGAACCTTCCTTCAAACTTTGGGACATCATCCAGCATTACCTCATGCGAAAATCGCTATGATCAGTTTCCTGAATGATTGAACCTGAATACAATTCCTCCCTGAACAATTGCCCCCTTATCATATCCTAATTCAATATTCATTCCAACAACATTTGCAAAGTAATGTCTGTAACCTAATGTTGGTGAGAAGTACAATCCACCAGGCAGTGACAATTCATAACTCAAGTTCGGGAACACCTTATTCACATCCGTACTGCTAAAGTCAATTTCAAGTTTATTGCTGGTCATCCCTAAACCAAAACCTAAATAAAGATCGCTTTTCGTATTCTTGAACGGGATGTGCAAATTTGGACGAATACCTATGGAAGAACTTGTCAATTTGAATTTATAGGTATCAATTTCATCAGTACCTGTGACCTGACCTGCATGAAGCACATTATACTGGTCAACCACATTGAATTTCATGGTCCACATGGCGCCGCTTAGGCCAAGACCAAAATACTTGTTTATTCCATATTCAGCCCTGAAACTTACCGGATACAAACCTGAAAATCAATTCACATCCAGTTTGCCGCTGAATTGCTTTATAAAAACATCGATTTCTGTTGCCAGCTGTACAATACCCTTGTATAGATGAGGGGCGCCAATATTTGTATT
>DAISHL010000310.1:0-3202 GCA_036822555.1 Bacteroidota bacterium
CACGGCGCCAACAAAAGCCCCCATGCTGCCTCTGAATATAATTGCCAATGCATACAAAATAACGCCGGTAATGATGGTAGTTGGGATACCAAACGCAAGCAGGCCTAAAGCATGACCCGACCAGATCACTTCACCATAGCGCTCGGATTCTGCCCAAGGCATCAATGGTCCGATCAATGCACCCAATGAAACACCTAACAATGGGATCACCGCCATAGTAACGGCGCCAATGAATTTCCCAAAGTAATATTCACTCTTTTTAATTGGTGAAGCAAAAATGAACTGATACATACCATATTGAAAATCGCGGTTGGCCGTAGCATTCATAAATGCTGTGGTCATCAGCAGGCATATCAGCGACATTACACCATAATAATTCTGGATCACAGAGGGTGCATTCTTATGCACACTGCCCACGCCACCTCCTACAGAGATAGCATCGGAAGATACGGCTCCAAAGATCAAAAGGGTATTGATACCCATAAAGATCCAGGTCATTGGCGAACTGAACCAATACTGCCATTCATGTCTTGTAAATTTCCACATAGAATCTCCTTTAATCGGTTACACCAATGCATTTAATTTGGCAAAGAATACATCTTCAAGATTCTCTTCTGCCGACTCAAAGCCATTGGTAGGCATATGCTCTGAGAACACATGTATCAGTGGTTTTCCGCCAACCAATTTGTTCGAAATGATCTTGTAATTTGATTGGTATTGCTCAAGCTCTTCCTTGTTCACTTTTTTCTCCCACACCTTCCCTTTGATCTGCAGCAACGCATCATCTGTATTTCCGCTGAACAACACCTTGCCTTTGTCCATAATGGCCATTTGGGTACATAATTCCCTTACGTCTTGCACAATATGAGTAGATAAGATCACAATGATATTCTCTCCGATCTCACTCAGGATATTATAGAAACGATTTCGTTCACCTGGATCCAATCCTGCAGTTGGCTCATCAACAATAACCAGTTTCGGACTTCCGATCAAACATTGAGCTATACCAAATCGCTGGCGCATCCCTCCCGAATAACTGCTCACTGCCTTCTTACGATGTTCAAATAAATTCACTTTATGCAACAGAGACTCTACCATTTGCTTGCGATCTGATGCATTTGAAAACCCTTTGAGTATGGCCAAATGATTCAATAGCTCTAGAGCCGAAGTACGAGGGTAAACACCAAACTCCTGGGGCAAATACCCTAACACTTTTCTAACTTCGTCTTTTTGATGAAGCACATCAATATCACCAAGCATCACCTTGCCGCTGTCTGCATCCTGCAAAGTTGCCAAGGTTCGCATTAAGGATGATTTACCTGCACCGTTTGGCCCTAATAAACCAAACATGCCTTTTTGGATAGTCAGCGACACGTCATTCAAGGCGTGCACACCGTTGCTGTACTGCTTGCTTAAATTTTCAATAGTTAAAATCATATGTGTAAGACGAATTAGTTTAACAAAAGTTACAGTTCTTCTATCAAATTTAAGCAAAGCATGTCAATCAAAAGGTGTTTAAATGACGAATGGATATAAAATAATGTCAATGGCGAATAAATGTGATTGTTAGCTATTACCCTCATAAAATATGACGGATCGGTAAAAGATCATGTTTTTTAAAATGAACTATGCGTAACTTTGAATTAATGTTGCGTTGGATCATATCTTTCACCTTCTCCTTCATTACAACAATCAATATTGCGCAGATAAAGATCAGCGGATTTAAAATTCCCGTTACTATAAAAACACAGGACCACACCTTAGTATTGAATGGTGCCGGATTAAGAGAGATGTATCGGTTCGATATATACTTGGGTGCTCTTTATGTGAAAGAAAAGTCATCTGAGCCAATAAAATTAATGTTGGCGGATGAACCCATGTGTATGAAGATCTATGTTGTATCAAGCCTTCTCACCAACGATAAACTGTTAGAGTCCATTGATGAAGGCTTTAAACGATCTACCGATGGCAACACCATTGCCATACAACCAAAGATCAATCATTTGAAAAGTGTTTTTTATGAGAAATTAAAAAAACATGATGACTTCAACATCATCTATGAACCTGGCAAAGGTTCCAGTGTTTATAAGAATGGTATTCATTTAACAACCATACCAGGTTATGAATTCAAGAAGGCGTTGTTTGGCATCTGGCTCAGCAAAAATGCCGCAGCAAGTGATCTAAAAGTGAAGTTACTTGGGAATTAAATACTACCATTAGTTGACATGTATTTTGTGTGTTTTCTGAATTCCGGTGAAACTATGGCAAGCAGAATCATCTCATAATCCACCTTACCTATAATCTCAAACCAATGACACAAATATCATCAACCTGTTCGAGATCACCCTTCCAATTCATATAGCTATCAAGGATCAATTGCTTTTGCTCATGCATGCTCAACAATGAATTATTGATCAGTAATTCTTCCAACTGTTTATATTTGAATTTTTTTCCTTTAGGTCCTCCAAATTGGTCAGCATAACCATCCGTGAACATATAGATCTGATCCCCTTTCTGAAGAAAAAAGTCCTTTGCCGTAAATTCCAACTCTTGTTTAGGAGAACGCCCAACCGGCATCTTATCTGGTGGAAGTTCTATCATAGATCCGTTTCTCAGGATCCTTAACGGGTTATTAGCTCCAGTGTATTGAAGGGCCATGTTCCTCAGATCTATACGTATCAATATCCCATCCATACCATCATTTCCACCCTGACCGCTTTCATCCTGCTTCAATCCAAGGATCAATATTTTCCTTACAAATCCAAATAGATCACTTGTAGCTACCAGTCCTTTACTTAATAAACCTTCATTCAAGAGCGAAATATTGAGTAAACTCATAAATGCACCCGGAATTCCGTGTCCTGTGCTATCACATACCGCTAAGTAAAAATGATCGTTATGAAGATTAGCCCTATAGAAATCGCCACTTACAACATCCTTAGGTTTAAAAACCACAAAACTATCCTTTACCACAGATCTCAATTCATGTTCAGATGCCATGAAAGAATGTTGGATTCTACGCGCATAATTGATACTATCATTCAACTCTTGCTGTTTTTCTTCAACCAAGTTCTTTTGATGTTCTACCTCTTTTTTTTGCAATGCAATAATGGTATTCTGCTTATGTATGATCTTGAATCTTTTAAAAAGTTTCAGAGAAAATTCAGTTACTTAGAGTATAACTACAATATCACCTGCAATA